>JBCDKE010000003.1:0-77576 GCA_038747015.1 Pseudomonadota bacterium | reverse complement strand
TTTGACGGGGAGCGTCGTGCGGGGACCGTGGGCATGCCTTTGCCGGGCGTTGAGGTCCATGTCACCGACCCCGCCACGGGCGAAGCGCTGCCGCAAGGTGCGCGCGGGATGATCGAGGTGCGGGGTGACAACGTGTTCTCGGGCTATTGGAACATGCCGGAGAAGACCGCAGAGGAAAAACGCGAGAGCGGTTTCTTTATCACCGGCGATCTGGGTGAGTTCGACGAGGATGGCTACCTGTCCATAGTGGGGCGGGCCAAGGATCTGATCATTTCGGGCGGTTACAATATCTATCCCAAGGAAATCGAAATCCTGCTCGACGCGTTTCCCGGTGTGACGGAGAGCGCCGTCGTCGGCGTGCCGCACAAGGACATGGGCGAAGGGGTCGTGGCAGTGCTCGCTGCCGGGGCCGATCTGGATACTGACGCGATCAGCGACGCGTTGTCCAAGGATCTGGCCAGTTTCAAGCGGCCGAGGCGGTTTTACGTCGTGGACGCGCTGCCGCGGAACACGATGGGCAAGGTGCAGAAGGCCGAGCTGCGCAAGACCTATGCCGAGGCCTTTGGCTGATCAGCTTTCGAAATGTTCGACGAGGAACTGACCAGTGCGGGTGTAGTGCTGGAGCAGCTTTGACACCGCAGCATCGGCGTCGCGATCGACGGCGGCGGCCATGATGTCCTCGTGTTCCTTGCTCACGTCCCGCTTTGGGTAACTCTTGGCGCTGCCTGCGAGGTACCGGTAGCGGATGTTGAGATCGTAGAGCTGATCGCAGAACCGCAAGAGGATCGGAGAGGCGCAGGCGGACAAGAGCGCCATGTGGAACGCCTTGTGGTGGGTTTCAAAAACCGGATCATCCTTGGGGGTGCGCACCATGCGGTGATGGACGAGGACGAGTTCCTCCTCCCAATCGCTTTCAGCGAGGGAGATGCTTTCGCGCAGGGCGATTTCTTCGAGGGCGCAGCGCAGTTTGAGGATCTCGCGGAAATGGTCGGCGCTGACTTCGGCGGCACGGAAACCGCGCTGGTCGAGCCTTTCGACGAGCTGGTCCGAGGTCAGCAGGCTAAGCGCCTCGCGGATCGGCGAGGCACCGGTGTCGAGCGTGGCCTTGAGCGACTCCACCTTGAGCTTGGAGCCCGGCGGAATGGTCCCGGTCACGATGCGATTCCGCAGGTCTTCGTAGACACGTTGGGTATTTGAAACGCTTTTAGTGGCGTCGTCGGCTTCGATCTTGGTCGTCTTATTCATTTCCCCTCCCTTTCGGCTTTGGGGACGAGTGTCAGCCCGTCTTCGACGAGTTCTTTCTCGTCCTTGTAAGCAATGAAGATGCCCGGCGGCTCTCTTTCGGCGGCCATTGCGTCCACGTCGCTGGCGCTTTTGGTAACTCGGCTGTGGTGCCGTCGCGCCCATTCAAAATGCATGCCCTTCAGGCGATCAATTTCGCTGGAATAGGCTCTATCACTGCCCAAGTCGATCAATTCGTCCGGATCGTTTTCAAGATCGAATAAAAGCGGGGGATATCCTTCGACGTGCCAGTATTTCCAGCGCCCGTCGAAGACCATGGTCATTCTTGCGTCACTTTGATCGATGCCCAGCGCGGTGCGGGCATCGCGCGTGGAATAGTCGTACTCGCTGACCGCGAAGTCGCGCCATTCGGTGTTTGTGCCTGCGATCAGGGGTGCCAGCGAACGGCCTTCGAGGATATGCGGGACGGTATCGCCGCCGAAGAAATCGATGAATGTCGGAACGAGGTCGATGGCCTCGACCAGTTTGTCCGTCGCAGTACCACGCGTAGAGTCGGCGCTGGGGCGAGGATCGTAGATGATCAGGGGCACACGGGCGGCGCAGTCGTAGAAGAGATCCTTTTCGCCCAGCCAGTGGTCACCGAGATTGTCGCCGTGGTCGGAGGAAAACACGATCATTGTGTCGTCCATGCGCCCGGTCTCGCGCAGATGTGCAAACAGGCGGCCGAGTTGGTCGTCGAGCTCTTTCACCAGCCCAGCATAGGCGGGGACCACGAGGTCGCGCACGTCCTCGCGCGAGAAGCTCTCGCAGATGCGGGTGCTTTGCCACGCTTTTAGGAAGTGGTTTTCGGTCTCGCGTTCCGATTGCGCTCGGTTCGGCGGAGGCAGGTCGGCGGCGGAATACATGTCATGGTAGGGTGCGGGCACCAGATAGGGCCAGTGCGGTTTTATATAGCTGAGATGGCAGAGCCACGGATCGCTGCCCTGACCGTCGATGAATTCAATCCCACGGGTGGTGAGCCACGCGGTTTCCGAATGCTCTTTCGGCACCCGGGCGGGATAGGGCGCATTGCCGAGATACCAGCCAGACACAAGGCTGCCGTCAGGGGCGACGCCGGTATTGGCCCATTCCTCCCACGGGTTCGCGCCGTCCATGCCGTGGGATCGGAGATAGGCTTCGTAGTCGTCAGAGCTTTTGCCCGGATAGTCGGTGTGGTTCGTGCCATCGTCGCGCACGAAGACGTCGAAGCCCGCCTGTGCAACCCTGCGGCCAATGAGGCTGGCCGGATCGATGCCCAGGCGCGCCATGCCCGCGCGGTCCGGCGTGGCGTGGGTTTTTCCGACGAGGTGGCAGCCCACGCCGATCTGCCGCAGATGGTCGCCCAGGGTTTGTTCCCCCACCGGGAGCGGGAAGCCGTTCCACGTGGCGCCGTGGCTGCGGGCGTAGCGGCCTGTGTAGAAGCTCATCCTCGAGGGGCCACAGATCGGTGACTGCACATAGGTGCGGTTGAACTGCATCCCTTGGGAGGCGAGCCAGTCGATATTGGGCGTGTCGATGTGGTCTGCGCCGTAGCAGCTCAGGTAATCCCAGCGGAGCTGGTCAACCATGATCCACAGCACATTCATCCGAGCACGTCCTCGAAACCGGTTCCGAAGGCTTCTTCGCCGCTGGCGCGGATGCTGGCCATGGCGGCCTGATCGATCCATGGGCCGATGGCGGCATCCATGGAGGGGCGCGCGGTCACGCGGGCGTACCAGTCGGTGACACGGGGGAAGCGGCTTTCCCACAGCCCCTCGCAGGCCACGCATTTGATACGGAAGAGGTAGCCCACTAGCAGCGCGTCGGCGAGGCTGTAGCTGTCGCCCATGAGGTAGCCGTCGGTCAGGTCGTCCTCCATCATCTCGCACATGCGCGCGAGTTTGGCGAAGGCGATCGGCACGTATTCCGACGCGGACCCATGGGCCATCAGATCGCGCATTTTCCGCGCCTTGATCTGATCGGGCATGGCGTTCCAGCGGGCCTCTAGCTGTTCCGGGGTGTTCTTTCCCAGCAGCATGGTGCGCTGGTAGCTGGCGAATGTCAGCGTGTTGACCGCGTCGTGGTAGCCCAGCGTCAGCGTGCCCCAGACGCGGGTTTTGGCCTGCAGATAGGGGTCGGTCGGCATCAGCGGGTTCTCCGGGCTGAGCCCGTCGACATATTCGCTGATGACCGAGCTCTCATAGATCAGCCGCCCATCATGGTCGAGAACCGGCACGATGGCGGCCGGGTTCACCTTTTTGAACACCTCGGAGAACTGTTCGCCCTTTGGCAGGTCGATGTGGCGGTCCTCCCACTCCAGCCCCTTTTCGGCGAGCACGACGCGCACCTTGATCGAACAGACGGAATTTGCACCGTGGTAGAGGGCTAGGTTCATCGCAGCACCGCGGGTAGGAAGGTCGCGATACCGGGGACCAGGAAGACAAGCAGCAGGGCCGCGAGGATCGCGAAGATGAAGGGCACGACGCCCCGGAAGATCTGGCTGAGGCGCACGCTGGGTGCGACGGATTTCACGACAAAGACGTTCATGCCGATGGGCGGTGTGATCAGGCCGAGTTCGGTGACCACCACGACGACGATGCCGAACCAGATCATGTCGACCCCCGACGCGTAGAGGGACGGAAGGAACACCGGTACCAGCAAGAGCAGGATCCCGATGGATTCAAAGATCATGCCCATGAGCACGGCGATGATCGCGATGACGATCACCAGCTGGTAGGGTGTTAGGTCCATGTCATCGACCATGAAGAGCAGGTCGAAGGGCAGGCCCGACAGGTTGATGAACTGCGCAAATACCAGCGCGCCGAAGATCACGATGAAAAGGCTCGCGGTGGTTTTGGACGCGTCGACGAGGGCGTCTTTCCATTCGGTGAGCGTGCGCAGGTGGCCGCGCATGATGGCAATGACGGCGGCCCCGAAGGCGCCTATGCCGGAGGCCTCGGTCGGGGTGAATATCGATCCGTAGATGCCACCCAAGACCACGACGAAGAGACCCAGAACAGGCCAGACGCCCCGGATGGCGCGGCGGCGTTCTTCCTCACCCAAGGGTTCGCCGGCGGGCCCGGCGGTGGGGTCGAGGGTCACCTTGATCGTAATCGCGAGCATGAAGAGCCCGACGAGGAGCAGCCCGGGCAGGATACCCGCCATGAAGAGGAGGCCGATATCGACCTCGGCGACGATGCCGTAGATCACGAGCGGGACCGAGGGTGGGATCATGATCCCGAGCGTACCGCCTGCCGCGATGGTCCCGGTGGCCAGCGAGTTTCGGTAGCCGTATTTCTTCATCGGCGGCATGGCGACCTTGGTCATAGTCGCCGCCGTGGCGAGAGATGATCCGCAGACCGCCGAGAACCCGGCGCAGGCCACAACGGTAGAAAGCGCCAGCCCCCCGCGCATGCGCCCAAAGGTGGCGTAGGCCGCGTCATAGAGGTCGCGTGACACGTCCGCGCGGAAGATGAAGACGCCCATCAGGATGAAGAGCGGGATGACGCTGAGATTGTAGTTCATCGCGTCTTCCATGATCTGCTGACCAGCCATGGCGAAGGCGGCCTCGGGCCCGCGCTGCAGGGCGAAGCCTACGACGCCCACGATGAGCGTCACAAAGCCGACGCGGAAGCCAAAGAAGCAGAGCGCGATCAGGATGCCGAAGCCCAGTAGTCCAGTAATCATAGGGGGCTCGCGTTGTCTGAGATGCCGTGTTCTGGTTCGGCCAGGAAGAGGCCGAGGATCTGAGCGATCAGGCTCATGAGGCTAAGGAAGGACACCGATCCTGCGACCAAGACGAGGGGCCATTCCAGGACGATGGTGGTTTTCTGAAGCTCCTGGGCCTCTTTGGCGAACTGGTAGAGTTCCCACGTGATGAAGGCCATGGCGCAGACCGAAAAGCCCTGAACGATGTAGCGGTGAACCGGGCCCATGCGGCGTTTGAGAGCGGGTTCGAACAGTTCGACGACGATGTGATCGTCGCGTGCGTTCACGATCCCAAGTCCGGCAAAGATCGAGATGGCCAGAAGGAACTGGATCATCTCGGCCGCGCCGAAGACGGGCGCGGTAAAGATGTAGCGTCCCACGACGTCGATGAATGTCAGCATCATCATCGTGAACAGCAGGAGGGCCGAAATCCATTCCAGCCCCCCCGTGATGCGCGGCAGGACTGCCGCAGCAAAGCGTTTCATCGGCGCGCCTCGCTCAGTTCATGCCTGCGAGTTCGCGGGACCGGCGCTGATAGAATTCGAGCGCGGCCTCTGCGTCGATGCCTTTGGCCGATGCCTTGTCGATCCAGCCCTGGGTCAGCGCCTGCGAGGCGTCGACGAGGGCCTGTTCAAACTCAGCTGGGGCCTGGTGGGTAACGATGCCCGCCTCGGTCAGTTTCTCGAGGCTTTGAGCGTCAAGGCGCATCCAGAATTCAGAGGCAAAGCGCCCGAAGTCTGAACCGGAGACCGACATGATCGCCTCCTGATCTTCGGCGCTGAGCTCGTTCCATTTGTCTTCGTTCATCAAGAGATTGAAGACCGTGGTGTAGAGCCCGCGTTCGAAAGTCGTGCGATGCGTCGTGTAGGGGATCAGCTGGAACGTATCGACGGAGTTCGGGCTGAGCGCGATATAACCATCGACGACGCCGCGCGAGATGATCTCGTTCGCCTGAACGGCGGGGCCGGCGACGACGCCGGAATCCATGCCTTTGAGCAGGTTCGCCGGCGATCCGGGCAGGGCCCAGATTTTGCGGTTCTGCAGCTCTTCGACCGAGAGAATCGGTTCATCGGTCTGGGACCAGACTTCGCCCGGTGTGATGACCCAGAGCGACAAGAGCTTGATGCCTTCGTGTTCGTCGGGGAAGTATGCGTTCCGCGTCTCCCAAAGTGCCTCAGACATGGCCTGAGCGTCGGGGATGCCAGTGAACATGTTCATGGCGACCATCGGCCCCTGAACACGGTTTTGCACAAAGCCGGTGAACTGGACGGACACGTCCATGATGCCCTTTTCGATGGCATCCCACTGTTCGGGCGGGGCGGCGAGGGATTTCGGCGGGATGACGGCGCGCACGCGACCGTCGGTTGCTTCTTCGACCTTTTCGACCCATGCGGGCAGGATTTGCGTGCACATGAAGTGCTGCGGTGGCCAGAAACAGTTCACGACCAGACGGGTCTGCGCCTGGAGCGGCGTTACCATCGCGGTGAGGCCAGCCACCGTCACGGCCAGCGTCAGTATCTTTCGCATTGAAATTCTCCCTAGCTTTGCGCGGCCCATTGGCGGGCTCATCGTATTACCGATATATTAAAGCTAGAGAGAGTTTTGTCGATATTTTTGTATCGATCAGTTTGACGGGTAGGGGCGCGAGAACGTGATGATGCCCTCGGTGCTGAGTTCCGGCGCGTAGGCGTAACCCCCCAGATCGAAGTCCTTGAGGGCCGCCGGATCGGTCAGGCGGTTCTGCACGATGTAGCGTGCCATGGCACCGCGCGCCTTTTTGGCGAAGAAGGAGACCATTTTGGTTTTTCCGTCTTTTTCTTCGTAGAACGCGGGCGTGATGACAGGCAGTTTCAGCGCCTTGAGATCGACGGCCCCGAAATATTCCTGACTGGCGCAATTCACCAAAGTCTCGGCACCGGTCTCTTCGGCCTGGGCGCGCAGTGCCTTGGCGATGTCCTTGCCCCAATAGTCATAGAGCGATTTGCCCCGTCGGGTTTTGAGGCGGGAGCCCATTTCCAGGCGGTATGCCTGAATTTCGTCCAGCGGGCGCAAGATGCCGTAGAGGCCCGAAAGGATGCGCAGGTGGTCCTGACCCCAACGCAGATCGTCCTCGGACAGCGTCTGCGCCTCGAGCCCCTGATAGGTGTCGCCCGCGAAGGCAAAGGCAGCAGGGCGTAGCGCGTCGGCGTCCGGGGCGTCCGAGAAAGCCTTGAACCGGTCGCGGTTCAGGCGCGCCAAATCGGGCGAGATGTCCATGAGGTCCTGAAGGCCTCCCAGCGTCAGGTTCCGCGCGGTTTTGGCGAGCCGCATGGCGTCGGCCTCGAAATCCGGGCGGGTCAGATCCTCGCGCGGGACTTCGGCCCAGTCGAGACGTTTGGCTGGCGATATGACGACGAGCATGCATTCCCTCTTGTGCTTTGAGGTGGACTTAGCGGGCTTGGCGAAAGGCTCAAGAGGCGCGGAGCACCTCGAGGAAAGCTTCGCCGAAGCGTTCGGTTTTGGGGGCGTCCATGCCGGAGATCCGTTCCAGATCATCAAGTGTGCCGGGTTTGCGCTCTGCGATCTGGCGCAGGGTAGAGGCGCTGCAAGACATGGGCTTTTGCGTGCCTAGTGGCCCGTACTGCAATTCGTTCTGCGCATCGAGGAGCTGGTCAAAGACCGCGCCCTCGTCACGGCCTGCGAGTTTGCGGCGCACGGGGTGCATGTCGGGCACCTCGCCGGCGATGACCTCGAGAAACGCGCGGCCGTATTTTTCGAGCTTCTTGGCACCGACGCCGCTGATACCTGCCATGGCGTCGAGCGATGCGGGCTGCGCCTCGGCCATCTCGATCAGGGTGCGGTCGTTGAAGATCACGTAAGCCGGGACCTTCTGCGCCTCGGCAAACTCACGGCGCTTGGCTTTGAGCGCGGAGAGCAGGCCCGCGGCCTCTTCGCTGACCATTGCCTTGGCTTCGGGGCGACCCTTGGCGGCGCGGATCGTATCGAAGCGCAGGTCGATTGAGGCCTCGCCCTTGAGGATCGGGCGGGCGGTCTGGGTCATCCGCAGCGCGCCGTAGCGTTCTGGGTCCGGGCGCACGAGGTCGTGGCCCATCATCTGACGGAAAATCGCCTGCCATTGCGGTTTGGTCCAATCCTTGCCCACACCGTAGGTGGGCAGTGCGTCATGGCCGCGCTGGCGGATTTTGTCGGTGGAGGCCCCGAGCAGGATGTCGATCAGGTGGCCCGAGCCGAAATACTCGCCCGTGCGCAGGATCGCGGACAGCGCCATACGCACCGGTGTGGTGCCGTCGGCCACCTCTGCGGGTTTGTCGCAGAGATCGCATTTGCCGCAGGTGATGTCCTCGTCACCGAAATACGCAAGTAGCTTTTCGCGGCGACAGGTGAGCGCCTCGGCAAGGCCAAGGAGTGCATTCAACCGCGCGTGGTCGGCAGATTTGCGTTCGGTCGGGGCGAGGCCCTCGTCAATTTGCTGGCGGCGTAGGGAAATGTCGGACGGTCCAAAGAGCGTGAGCGTCTCTGCCGGGTCGCCATCCCGGCCCGCGCGACCGATTTCCTGATAGTAGGCCTCGATGCTCTTGGGCAGGTCAGCGTGAGCAACCCAGCGGATGTCGGGTTTGTCGACGCCCATGCCGAAGGCGACGGTTGCGACGACGATGAGGCCGTCTTCGCGCTGAAAGCGGGTTTCGACGATGCGCCTGTCCTCGGCCTCCATGCCGCCGTGATAGTGGCAGGCGGCGTGGCCTTCTGCTCTGAGCGCCTGCGCCAGCGATTCGGTTTTGGCGCGGGTGCCGCAGTACACGATACCGGACTGTCCCTTGCGCGCGGCGGCAAAGGCGAGGAGCTGCTCGCGGGGTTTGGTCTTGGGCTGGAAGGCGAGATGCAGGTTGGGGCGGTCGAACCCGTGGAGGAAGGTGCGTGGCTCGCGGGCACCGAAGAGTTTTTCGACGATTTCCTCGCGGGTTTCGCGGTCAGCGGTCGCGGTGAAGGCGGCGAGGGGCACATTGAGTGCCTGCCGCAGGTCGCCCACGCGCAGGTAATCGGGGCGGAAGTCGTGGCCCCATTGGCTGACGCAATGGGCCTCGTCCACGGCGATCATAGTGACGCCGATGCGCCGCAACATGCCCAGCGCGGAGCCTGCGGCGAGCCGTTCCGGGGCGATATAGAGAAGCTTTAGCGTGCCGGCGTCGAGTGCCTCCCACACCGCGTCGTTCTCTTCGGGCGTGTTGTTCGAGGTCAGCGCGCCAGCGGCAACGCCCGCCTCCTGCAAGGCGCGGACCTGATCGCGCATGAGCGCGATGAGCGGGGAGATGACGACGGTGACGCCGTCGCGCATGAGCGCGGGGAGCTGGAAACACAGTGATTTGCCGCCGCCCGTGGGCATGATGGCGAGCACGTCCTCACCGGCGGTCACGGCGCGCACGATGTCTTCTTGTCCCGGACGGAATCCGTCGAATCCAAAGACGTCGCTTAGCGTGTCCAGCATGGGGGGTCTGACCAAATTTTAGTAAACTGCTCTTGGTCTGAGCGTCCCACATTAAGAATCTGTGAACAAGGGGCAGAAGAGTCCAGGGGGCCCCTTACATGAACACCCCAGCGTTATTCACCAGAATGATCCGGATCGCATAGATCAGGAGCAGCGCCACGAGGGGCGCGAAATCGAGGCCACCCGATTGCGGCAAGAGGCGCCGGATCGGGCCGTAGAGTGGTTCGAGGATGCGCTGAAGGCCGTACCAGATCTGCGCCACAAGCTGCTGACGGATGTTGAGCACGTTAAAGCTGATCAGCCAGCTCATGATGAAATGGGCAAAGATAAAGAACGTCGCCACATCGAGCAGCAACATGAGTATCTGAAAGAGGCTGGTCATCGGGCGCTCCGCGTTTCTTGCAGTGGTGACTTAGGCACGCGCGGCGGGGCGCGCAAGAAACTTCCGTTGCGGAACTGCAAGCGCGGGGTCATTGACGTTCGCGTCAAGGTACGCACGTAAGGGCCTATGTATCCTTGGCTCCGACTCTCCAAGACCATGTTCGATGGTCGCAAGCTGCCCCCGATGTCTCTGTTGGACACGCATGTGTCCCAGCATCGGGTGTCCCTGTTCGACTGCGACATATTCATGGAGATGAATAATGGTCGTATCCTCACGATGTTCGAAATGGGCCGGTTCCAGATGGCCCAGCGCGTGGGGCTCTGGCAGATGCTGAAGGACAAGGAATGGGGCTTTGCCGTGGCGGGGTCCTCGGTGCGGTACCGCAAGCGCCTGGTGCCGTGGGAGCGCTACGAGATGCGCACACAGATGCTGGGTTGGGATGAACGGTTTTCCTATTTCCAGCAGGGCATGTTCAAGATGTCGGGCGAATGCGCGAACCATGCGCTGTTTCGCACGGCGGTGGTCCACAAGCATCGCGGCGTGCCCACCACCGAGGTGGCCGAGGCCATGGGTGCTGACCACGACACCGGTGCGCTACCCGCTTGGGTGAAGGCCTGGACAGAAGCTGAAGCGCAACGCCCCTGGCCCCCAATGCAGGACTAAAGCCGGTTTTCCTTGCCGCGCGCCACTTTCCCGGGGCTAATGTCCCAAACGGGGAACGAGTGGAGGTCGCGACATGGCAAAAGTCAGCGCGAAGAAACGTATCTGGGGCTGGATGTCCTTTGATTGGGCAACGCAGCCTTTTTATACGCTGGGGCTGACCTTTATCTTTGGTCCATATTTTGCGGATGTCGTGTCACAGTACTTTCTGAACAGTGGGTTGGAGGAACAGGCGGCCGATGCGCGTGCGCAGTCGGTGTGGTCCTGGGGGCAGGCGCTGGCCGGGCTCTTCATCGCCTTCACCGCGCCAGTTCTCGGCGCATATGCGGATAGTACGGGCAGGAGGCTGCCGTGGTTGATCCTGTTTTCGGTGATCTACGTCATCGGTGCGTGGATGCTCTGGTTCATGGTGCCGGACGGGTCGGCGTGGCTGTTTTGTCTGATCGCATTCTCGGTTGCCTTTATCGCCGCCGAATTCGCGCTGATTTTCACCAATGCCATTCTGCCTTCGCTGGGCACGCAGGAGGAGATCGGCAAGATTTCGGGCGACGGGGCCTCGATCGGCTACTGGGGCGGCTTTGTTGCGCTGATCATCATGTTGGCGTTGTTCTTTGAGCTAGACGCAGAAGCGGGCACGACCGCGCTGGGCGCCAACCCTCCCTTTGGCCTCAATGGGATGGAACGAGAGGGTACGCGGGCCGTGGGACCGTTCATCGCCGTCTGGTTCATGATCTTCATGATCCCCTATTTCCTCTATGTCCGTGAAACGGCTGATCCGAACCGTGAGGGCGGCATGGGTCAGGCGCTGCGCGACCTGAAACAGAGCCTGAAGGGCGCCTATGAGCGCAAGAGCCTGTTCAACTTTCTTGTGTCGTCGATGCTTTACCGTGACGCTCTCAATGCGCTTTATGCCTTCGGCGGGGTCTACGCGGTGCTGGTTCTGGACTGGAACCTGATGCAGATCGCGGTGTTTGGCATTGTGGGCGTGATCGCGGCGGCCGTGGGCACGATGATCCTGGGACGATTTGATCGGTCCAAGGGTCCGCGCCCGGTTATCATGTTTTGCATCTGGACGCTGATACTGGTCAGCTTTGCCATTGTGTCGACGAGCCGAGAATTCACTCTCTTTGTCATCCCGTTGGGCGAGGGATCATTTGTCCCCGACGCAGTGCTCTACCTCTGCGGGTCGGTGATCGGTGCGGCGGGTGGCGGCATCTACTCCGCGTCGCGGTCGATGATGGTGCGTCATACGCATCCGGAACGCCCGACCGAAGCCTTTGGCCTCTTTGCGCTATCGGGCAAAGCCACCGCGTTTTTGGCACCGGCGCTGATCGGGGCTTTCACGCTGATCCTGCAGGATGCGCGGTTGGGCTTCTCGCCAGTAATCGCGCTCTTTCTTTTGGGGCTCTTCCTGCTACGCTGGGTTGATCCAGAGGGAGATCGCGAAGAATGGTCAAAAACCTCTATCCCCGCGCCTTAGGGCTGACATTGGTCGCCCTGTTGGCGGCCTGCGGACCTGAAGAAAGCGCCCAGAATTCCAGTAGCAGTGCACCTGTCGCCAGTGCGGCGGTAGCCCCGAGCGTTTCGGCCAGTACCAGCGGGCAACCGGCAAAGCAGCTATTCGGGGCAGCCAAGGTCGCGTCGAACCAAAGCTCGCAGGCCGTGGGTGGTTACGCACGTGGGTGTCAGGCGGGGGCAGTGCAGCTCGCCGAGACTGGGCCGACCTGGCAGGCCATGCGTCTGTCGCGGAACAGGAACTGGGCGCAGCCAGTGACCGTTGACTACGTGCAGGAGCTGAGCCGCAAGGTAGCGCGTCTGCCTGGTTGGTCGGGTCTTTATGTCGGGGACATGTCTCAGCCGCGCGGGGGGCCTATGCTTACCGGGCACCGGAGCCACCAGTCGGGGCTCGATATCGACATCTGGATGCTGCCACCGGACCGGCTGAACCTGTCGGCGCAGGAGCGGGAGAATATCTCGTCGATCTCCATGCGGCGTGCCGCGGGCGCTTATACCAATGACCGCTGGAGCGCGGAGCATCGTGAGGTTCTGAAGCTCGCCGCCAGTGACCCGCGCGTGGCGCGGATTTTCGTTTTCCCGGGGGCCAAGGTCGACATGTGCAATCGCGAGACCGGAAATCGCGACTACCTACGCAAGATCAGGCCGTGGTGGGGGCATCACTATCATTTCCACGTGCGTCTGAACTGTCCGCGCGGGGATGCGGGCTGTGTCGAACAGGATCCGCCAGCCGCAGGCGACGGCTGTGACGAAGCCCAAGGCTGGGTGGACCGCATCCTGAACCCGCCGCCACCGGACCCCAATGCCCCGGCACCGCAGCCGAGGAGGGAGCTCGTGCTCGCCGATCTGCCGCAGCAATGCGCCACGGTTCTGGCGTCGCCGTAGGGTCAAAGCCCCGAAAATCTGGATTGTGAGGCTTGCATCGGGGGTTCTGTGGCAATAGGACGCCCCCGCTGCGCCGGATGAGCCGCGTGCGGCCAAGTTACCGCAACCTTGTCAAAACGGGCAGATTACATGGATCGCACCCACATTCCCGGCATTCTTGCCATGGCCGCCATCGTGCTGGCCTCGAACATCCTCGTTCAGTTCCTCTTTGGAAACTGGCTAACCTGGGGGGCGTTCACCTATCCGCTGGCCTTTTTGGTCACTGACCTCATGAACCGCTTCTACGGTCCACGTGCCGCACGGCAGGTCGTCATCGTTGGTTTCATCGTTGGCGTCTTCTGCTCGCTTGTTGGCACGCAGATCATGGGCGAGTTCGGCCCGCTGGTGTCGTTCCGCATCGCGCTGGGCTCCGGCCTTGCGTTCCTGGTTGCGCAGCTTCTCGACGTGCAGATCTTTGATCGCCTGCGCGATGGTCGCTGGTGGCGTGCACCGCTGGCGTCGACCCTGATCGGGTCCACCGTCGATACCGCGATTTTCTTCACCGTTGCCTTCTCGGCCATGTTCAACGCCCTTGAGCCGGGCAACATGCCCACCTGGGCACAGGACGCCGTACCTCTGTTGGGGCAGGGTGAGATGATGCCTCTTTGGGTGTCGCTGGCTGTGGCTGACTGGATGGTGAAACTGTCACTGGCGCTGATTGCGCTGGTTCCGTTCCGCCTCATTGTTCAGCGCAGTGCGTCTCAGCAGGGCGTCGCCTGAACAGAAAAAGTTGACAAACGCTCACCTCCGCGATTCCCTACCCGTAGGCGAAACATTAGAAAGGAGGTGATCCAGTGTCTAAGAAGGTTCTGGAGAAAGCGGTCGGGACAACTGGGGAGGCGCGCCTCTAAGGCAAACCTTGGCGTGTAAGCGCGCCCCAATTGGCATCGGTCCTAACCGGCCCTGCCTCCGCAAACTTCGAAGGGCCGTCCGTTTCGCCGGGCGGCCCTTTTCCTTTTCTGCGGTGGCGGTAGGGTGGCCCCATGAAAATCGCAGTTGTCACAGGGGCCGCGGGTGGGCTGGGTCAGGCCATATCCACCGCGCTGGCCAAAACGCACCATGTCATCGGGCTGGATCTGAAACCCGCGCCGGTGGCTGAACCGATCGAAGTAGACCTCACCGATCCGGGCGCCATTGGAGAGGTTTTTGAGGGGATCGGTACCCGTCACGGCGGGGTGGACGTATTGGTGAACAACGCGGGCACCTGTTTCATGTCGGATTTTCCGGACATTCCGGTGGAAGAGTTTGACGCTCAGATGTCGGTGAACTTCTCGTCTATGTTCCACTGTTGTCAGGCGGCGGTGCCGCTGATGCTGGGGCGCGAGGGCGTGAAGAAGATCGTCAATATCTCGTCCAATGGGGCCTATAATTTCGACGTCTTCGATCCGCCGCACTATCGGGCGTCAAAGGCGGCCATGGACACGCTGACCAAGGATTTGGCGCGGCGCTATGCGGCCGACAAGATCGCGGTGAACTCCATTGCACCGGCGATGACCGAGACGCCTCTGTTCGGTGTGTTGGACGACGCCACCCTGGCCAAGGCGATCTCAGCCATGCCCCATGGGGAGCCGATGCAGCCCGCGCAGATCGCTGGCTGGGTGGCGCATCTGGCGGGGCCCATGGGGGATGTCTGTTCGGGGAATGTGATTATCCTGAACCAGGGGCGTGACGTGCGTTGAGAGCCGCGACGCGGTCACCGGGGCGGAATCAAGCGCGAAGCGCGCCGCCCCATCGACGGGCCGCCCCCCGGCGCGTCGATGATCTGACACCGGCGCGATGAAGTCCCAACGTAGCTGACGGTCTGCCATAAACTGCCCTGAACTGCCTTCTTATCGACGCACCGCGGCCCGTCGATGGGGCTAGGTATACGCCTGCGGCGCTTTCCTCAGCCCTGACCACTGCTCCGGCCCGTGGCCGTAAATCACGAGGTCATGGGGCATCGCCAGAAGCCTTTTGGCGTGAAACAGAGCCTGTTTCGGGTCCCAGGCAGTGTCAAATTGCTCGTCCACCTCCGAAGGCCGCGATATGGCATCCGACACCCACAGGACCCGGCCTGTATCTGGCAGGTCGAGGAGAAACGATAGCTGCCCCGGCGCGTGGCCCGGACAGAGGAAGTAGTCGAAACCCGGCCCGATGGCGCCGTCGCCGTCTACCACCCGCCAATCGCGGTCTGGCCAGTCCCATGGCTGGCCTCCGGTCCAGTAGAGCGGTTTTGGCAGGGCCCTTTCCGGGGCGGAGATCACTGTGGGAACGCCTGGGAAGTCGAAAAGACCGCCAATGTGATCGATATGGGTGTGGGTCACGATGAAAAGGTCGATGTTGCTCACACCGCAGAGCGCCAGTTGCGCGGCGGGAAGATTTGCCTCGGTCATATCGAGGACGACGCCGAAGCTGTCCAACCCGTCCTCTGTCCCGGCGTTTGGATCGGTGGCGTATTTCGCGGGGAGACCGGAGTCGATCAGCACGCGTTCGCCTGCATCGGTGACCACCAGCGCCCCCATGAGGCCGATGTCGCGAGGTCCGGCCCCGTTTGATCCGTGGACACGGAAGAAGCCATAGTCCAACACTGTGAGCGATACGGGGCGGCCTTTGAGGAACATGCCTTATGGGGTGGGGCGCGATGCGGAAAGTCAAGATTCACACGCTGTTCGAGTACCTTCTGGAAACCACGGAGGCGGAGCCTGAGGCTTTTATCGGGTTTTCGCTGGCTGAGCCGCCCAAGCTAGGCGCGTTTCTCGATGATCTCGACCCCGAATTGCCGCTGGACTGGAACGGGCAGAGCTTTCGCGGGCTTCCGGCGTTGCGCGAGAATGTCATCGCGCGGGCCGGGCTGAGCGGGGTTTGCACAGCGGATGACGTGTTGATCACCGCTGGGGCGGCGGAGGCGAACTACCTCGTCATGCGTCAGCTTGTTGGCCCGGGGGAAAAGATTGTCACCGAGACGCCCGGCTGGCCGCAGGTGGCGGTGATGGCCGACGCGATCGGCGCGGACCTGGTGGAGGTGCCGCGGCTGGAAGACGAAGGCTGGTCCCTGCCCCTAGACCAACTGGAAGAGGCCACCAAGGGCGCGAAGCTGATTTTTTTGACGAACCCGAACAACCCTACGGGCCGCTTGATCCCGGACGAGGAGCTGCGCCAGATCTTCGAGATCGCGCGGCGGAGTGGGGCGTGGCTTTTGGTAGACGAAGTCTATGCCGGACTGGAATGGACCGGGCCGCGCCCGACGTCGGTGGCGGGGCTCTATGAAAGGGGCATCACGACGGGGTCCGTTTCCAAAGCGCTGGGCCTGCAAGGGCTGCGCACCGGGTGGCTGATCTGTCGGGATCCTGAGCTGGTGATGGACGCCGTGATCCTGCGTGAGAATTCCAGCGAGATCATGAATATCATGGGGGAGGTCATCGCTGAGGTTGCGATGCGCAAGGATCGGTTTTCGGCCAAGTTAGAGACTGTTCGAGTGGCTTCTCAAGAGACGCTGGAGAGGCTGGATGGCTTTGTTGCGAGCGAGCCAAGGCTGAGCTGGCAGCGCCCTGAAGCGGGGCTAATCGGGTTGGCGCGGGTGGCGGGGATCAACGGCGATGATTTCGCGCGCCGATTGCTGGCGGATCCCTATCGCACATTCCTGTTGCCGGGGTCTTCTTACGGACAGCCCGACCATATCCGCATCGGCGTTGGCGGCGGGGAGGCCGCCAATCTGGAGCTAGGATTGGAGCGAATGTCCGCGCTGCTCCGCGCGCTATGAGGGCCAGTACCCGAAGCGGCTGAAACGTGCCTCTGCAGCCTGTCCTGTGACGTCGAAGGCGACCATGCCGACGAAAGCACCGGTAAAGGAGCCGTGTTCGCCGCGCCCACCCTCATCGGAGATGAGCGATGCATCCAAAACAGGCCCTAACGTGGCCCATGCGCCATCCTGACGCCAAAGGAACTGTTGCGTCGCGCCGTTGACCTCGACACGCAGTTCGACCGGGCCTGGGGCCACGGCAACAGGCGCACCTTCCATCACAAGCCCGCCATCCGGGTAGTCGCCGGGGCAAGACATGACCCGCAGACAGCGGCCCAGACCGGGCTCGTCCGTGAGCATCGCCGCATGGAATTTATAGCGGTTGTAGTAGGTCGTGAGACCGGCGGCCTGTTGGTAGGTTTGCGGGTCCATATCAACGCGCGTTTCAGCGGCGTAAGAGTGATGTTCCTGCCGTCGGGCGACGAGGGATTGTTCGAACCATGAGCCGAGACTCTCGCGCCCGGTCATGACAAGTTCCTCGTTCTCTAGCCGGAACAAACGTTCCGGGTAGGGTGTCCTGAGCCACTGAAATTCGAGGGGCAGTTCGGGGGGGAAACCTTCGTGGACCACGGGCGCGAAGGGCGATGGATCGGTGTCGAAGGGAACCTCAGTCCGTGCGAGCATCCCGCCCTGTTCGAGATAGAGCCAGTCGTCGCGCCAGACGCATCTTTCGATCCCGGTTTCGCGGCCAAGGGGGCAGAACCGGCCCTCGCCCTGCGCGTTAGTGATGGGTCGACCCATGAGGAAAGTGTGCCAGTGGCTGCCGTCCGGGGTGTCGACATACTGACCGTGGCCGGTGCGCTGGATCGGGTTGTCCGTGTCGGCGGCGCAGAGCACGTGCAGATCGGGGTGATCCTCGTAGGGTCCCCAGATATCGCGGGAGCGGGCGAGAGACACGGCATGGTCATAGCCGGTGCCGCCCTCGGCGGTGGTCAGGTAGTACCAACCGTTGCGTTTGAAGATGTGGGGTGCCTCTGTCAAACCGCGCGAGGTGCCCGGATAGATGTTGCGGATCGGGCCAGTAAGCCCGCCCTCGGGGGACCATTCCTGCAGGAGAATACCGTCAAAGCTGTCATGGGCCGGGTTGCCGCCTGTGCCCGCGCCGCGGTGGTTCCATTGAACATTCATGAACCATTTGCGCCCGTCATCATCGTGGAAGAGCGATGGGTCGAAGCCATGGGAATTGACGTACCAGGGGTCGCACCATTCGCCGCCTATGGTCGGACAGGCGGTGATGTAGTTGTGGGCGTCCTTGAACGATCCGTCGAGGCGTTTGACGTCCGTGTAGACCAGCCAGAACTGCCCATCCGCGTAGCTGAGGCAGGGGGCCCAGATGCCGCCGGAGTCAGGGTTCCCGCGCATATCGAGGAGCGCAGCGCGGTTCAGCGGGCGGCTGACCAGCGTCCAGTTCACTAGGTCGCGGGAATGGTGGATCTGAACGCCCGGGTACCATTCGAAGGTCGAGGTCGCGATATAGTAATCCTCCCCCACCCGACAGATTGATGGATCAGGGTTAAAGCCGGGGAGGATTGGATTTTGGATCATTCGGACTCCGAAGATTTGGCCCAGAGATTGATCGCCTCGTCCTGTGAGGCGTCATCGATTGCCGCGAGTTCGTCGGCGGTGAAGTCGAGATTGCCGACTGCGCCGACGCATTCGGTGATCTGTTCGGGTCTTGAAGCACCGATCAGCGCGGTCGTGATGCCTTCATCCCGTAGGACCCAGGCGAGTGCCATCTGCGCGAGCGACTGGCCGCGGGCTTCTGCAATGTCGGTCAGCGCGCGAATGCTCTTTTGCACGCGATCCGTCAGCGTTGTTGGGTCCAGCGATTTGCCCTGGGCCGCGCGGCTGTCAGCGGGCACGCCATTGAGATATTTCCGCGTCAGAAGGCCCTGCGCCAGCGGTGTGAAGGCGATGGAGCCGACGCCAAGCTCGTGCAGCGTGTCTTTGAGCCCGTCTTCTTCGACCCAGCGGTTGAGCATGTTGTAGCTCGGCTGGTGGATCAGGCAGGGCGTGCCGAGATCGTTGAGGATCGCAACGGCCTCGCGCGTGCGCTGGGAATTGTAGCTGGAGATCCCGGCATAAAGCGCCTTGCCCGAGCGCACGATCTGGTCGAGCGCGCCCATGGTTTCTTCGAGCGGCGTGTCGGGATCGAAGCGGTGGGAGTAAAAGATATCGACGTAGTCGAGGTCCATCCGTTTCAGCGACTGGTCGCAGGATGCGATCAGATATTTGCGGCTACCCCATTCGCCATAGGGGCCGTCCCACATCTCGTAACCGGCCTTGGAACTGATGATGAGTTCGTCTCTGTACCGGCGGAAATCGCTCGCCAGGAAGCGGCCAAAGAATTCTTCGGCGCTGCCGGCGGGCGGGCCGTAGTTGTTGGCCAAATCGAAATGCGTGATGCCCGCATCGAACGCCGTGCGGCACATGTCGCGCTTTACGTCGTCGGGGGTATCGCCGCCGAAATTGTGCCAGAGGCCCAGTGAAATCGCGGGCAGTTTTAGGCCCGAACGCCCGCACCGGCGGTAGACCATGTCATCGTATCGGGCGGGGTTCGGTGTATAAGTCATATCAAAGCCATTCGTCGTAGTCGGAAACCAGGAGATGCGTGGGCGCCGTGTTTTCGTTCACGGTCGAGAACCGGCCGATGGGTTCGCGGAAGATGTTGTCGATGCGGTCATCATTGACGTTCGACACCTCCACGATCAGGACTTTGCCGCCCTCGCCCCAGAATGCGTGCCAAGTGTGCGGTTCCAGCGTGACGCTCTCGCCCGGTTTCAGGCGGAGATGCTCACCGCCTTTCATCTGGACGACGCGACCGTCGCTGACGACCTCGACAGGCAGGCTTTCATTGATCTTGCCGTCGCCGTCATCGGTAAATAGCTCGAGCACGAGGTCGCCGCCGCCACGGTTGATGATGTCTTCGGTCTTGGTCACGTGGCGGTGCATCGGGCTGATCTGGTGCTCGCCCGAGATCATCACCTTTTCCGCGTAGAGCATGCCCTGCCCGGTGGCGATGTTGGACTGAAGCCCATTGCGCGTAGTGAAGAGGAAGAGGCCCAATTCTTCGAACTTGCCCTGACCGTAGTCGGTGATGTCCCAGCCGAGGAAGCGGTCCCGGATGCTCGACGCGTTGGCGACATGGGTCTTGAGCTCGTCCGGGCTCAGATAGGCAAACGGCGGCAGGTGCACGCCGTGGGATCGGATGAAGGCATCCGATTCCGAGATAATGTCGTTGATGGTTGATCGGTCCATGGGGCCCTCCGTTACCGCTAACTATCGGGAAGCGGTCCGCGGCTGCAAGCCCGTGACTTCCCCCTTGGCGCGACTGGCCCTAGGGTGCGCCCATGTTGCGGGTAAACGCCGATATCACGATTGAAGACTGGGAGATCACCGAGAGCTTTGTCCGCGCCAGCGGGCCGGGTGGGCAGAACGTCAACAAGGTGTCTTCGGCGGTGGAATTGCGGTTCGAGGCGGCGCGGTCGCCGAACCTGCCGCAGCCCGTGAAAACGCGGCTAAAACGTCTGGCCGGTCGGCGCTGGACGCAGGATGGTGCGGTCGTGATTCAGGTGCAGGAAACCCGCAGTCAGGCCCGCAATCGCGAGATTGCGCGAGATAGACTAAGAGAGCTGATCGAAAAGGCTCTGATCAAGCCCAAAAGACGCATTCCGACCCGGCCGACGCAGGCCAGCAAACGACGCCGGCTGGACGCAAAGACCCAGCGCGGCGAAAAGAAAGCCCTACGCGGCAAGGTGACCCCTGATGACTGATCTTTTGGAACGGCGCGCACGGGCGCTGGGCCCTAATGTCCCGACCTTTTACGAGGAGCCGATCCATCTGGTGCGGGGGGAGGGCGTATGGCTGTGGGATGCTGACGGCAAACGCTATCTCGATTGCTATAACAACGTGCCCCATGTCGGGCACTGCCACCCACGCGTGGTAGAGGCGATCGCCGAGCAGGCGGCGACACTGAATACCCATACGCGGTATCTTCACGAGGGAATTTTGGCCTATGTGGAGCGGCTGACGGCGACGTTTGACCACGATCTATCGCAGGCGATCATGGTGTGTTCGGGGTCCGAGGCCAATGACATCGCGCTGCGCATGGCGCAGGCGGTCACGGGCAAGCGAGGTTTTATTGCGACCAACGCGACATATCACGGGAACACGACGGCGGTGTCGCAGCTGTCGCGGCGAAAACCACCCATCGGGGGGTATCCCGACCACGTCCGGCTGGTCCCGGCGCCGTCGCAGCTGTCACCGCTCGGTGGATCGGCGGAAGCCCAGGGCGCGGCTTTTGCTGCGGGTGTGGCGAAGGCTATTGAAGAGCTGGAGGCGAACGGATCCGGCTTTGCCGGGATGATGCTGTGCCCAATTTTCGCCAATGAAGGGCTGCCGGATCTGGCAGATGATTTTCTGACGACGACAGCGCAGGTGGTGCGGGACGCGGGCGGGCTTTTGATTTGCGACGAGGTGCAGCCGGGATTTGGACGCACCGGGCGGGCGATGTGGTCCCATAGCTGGATGGGCGTGGCGCCAGATGTCGTGACGCTGGGCAAACCAATGGCGAACGGTCACCCTGTCGCGGCGACCGTGGCGCGGCCCGACGTGATGGCCGCGTTTCGCGAGGCCTTTGGCTATTTCAACACGTTCGGCGGCAATCCGGTGAGCTGCGCGGCGGCGATGGCGGTGCTCGACGTCATTGAAGATGAAGGGCTGGTGGCCCATGCCGGTCGCATGTCGGAGATCGTGGTTTCCGCCTTGCGCGGGCTCGATTTCAAGGCCGATGCTCATATCCGCGGGCGCGGGCAGTTCTATGCGGTGGAGCTGACGCGGGATGGGGTACCGGTGCCTGACCTGTCGGCGTGGCTCGTAGAAGAGCTCAAACGCCGCGGCGTGCTCATGGGCGTCATCGGGCCGCATCGGAACATCATCAAGTTCCGCCCGCCGATGCCTTTTGACGAGAGCCATGCAGAGCTGTTGATCACCACCATGGAAGAGGCGCTGACCGCATGTCCGATATAGCCGAAATTGCCGTACTTTGGGGCGAGGTTGAAGAAGCGCCTCAGCTGATAGCGGAGCGCGAAAACAGGGTCTATTCTGCCCGAATTGGGGGAAAACGGCTGGCATTGCGCGTCCATCGTGCGGGGTACCAATCGCGGATGGCCATTGAATCCGAATTGCGCTGGACGGCGCGCCTCGCCGAGGTGGGTTTTCCCTGTCCACGCCCGATTGTGTCGAGCGATGGCACATTCCTCAGGGCGATCCACGGTGGGAGATATGCCAGCGCAGTGAGCTGGTTCGACGGCGGGGCCATTGGGTCCAGCGGGACGGTCCTTGACGGGACGGACGCGGAACTGACGGCGCTATATGCGGGCGTTGGGGCGCTGATTGCGGCGTTTCACGATGCCACCGATGCGGCGGATACGCAGGACATCATGCGCCCCGCCTGGGACGCTGACGCGCTCTTGGGGGAGGAGCCGCTGTGGGGCAGGTTCTGGGAGAATCCGACCCTGAGCGCCGAGGAGGCGGAGCTGCTTTTGCGTGTAAAGGCGCGGGCCTACGAGGCGCTTGTGGCGTTGGATGGGGCGGATGCGGGGCTGATCCATGCGGATTGCTTGCAGGAGAATATTCTGGCGACGCCGTCGGGGTTGGCGCTGATTGATTTCGACGATTCTGGTTTCGGTTACCGGCCCTACGATCTGGGCGCGGCCATGGTTCAGCACTATACGCACCCGCGCCGAAACTTGCTGGAAGAGGCGATACTGCAGGGCTACGGCACTCTGCGCTCGGCGCCGGCGATCGAGGGGCTGCATTTCTTTAGCATGCTCAGGGCGCTGTCATCCTGCGGATGGGTGATCACACGCGGCGCGGGTGATCCGGCCTACCAGCGGTCCCATGCAGAGCGCGCGCTGGATTACGCGCGCAACTGGGTTGCCTAGACGACTACCTCGAGACGTTCCTGAGCGCCCACGCCGAAGACGCGTTTGTAGCGTTCGATCTCTGAGGTCGGACCCATGGCCTTGTTTGGGTTGTCCGAAAGTTTGACCGTCGGTCGCCCATTGGCGCTGATGGCTTTGCAGACCAAGGAAAAAGGCGCGAGACGTTCGTCGGGCACGAGGCCCCGGAAATCGTTGGTGAGCAAAGTTCCCCAGCCAAATGAGACCCTTGCGCGGCCGCAAAACTGCGTGTGCAGAGACCGGATTTTATCAACGTCGAGGCCGTCGCTGAAGATAATCAGCTTTTGTGTCGGGTCCTCGCCGCGGTCTTTCCACCAGCGGATGGCGGTTTCAGCGCCCTCCTCAGGTTTGCCGGAATCAATGCGGATGCCCGTCCAACCAGCGAGCCAATCCGGCGCGCGTTGAAGGAAACCTTCGGTGCCGTAAGTGTCAGGCAGTATGATCCGCAGATTGCCGTCATGTTCTTCCTGCCAGTCGGCGAGCACGTCGTAAGGTGCCTGGGCGAGAGTCTCGTCATCCTCGGCCAGCGCGGCATAAACCATGGGGAGTTCGTGTGCATTCGTGCCGATGGCCTCGACCTCGCGTCGCATGGCGATGAGGCAGTTTGAGGTGCCTGCGAAACGCTCTCCCAGCCCTTCGATCATCGCTTGCACCGCCCAGTCCTGCCAGAGGAAGGAGTGGCGGCGACGTGTGCCGAAATCAGCGATGCGGAGATCGTCGAGGCCTCGGAGGCTTTCGATTTTTTCCCAGAGCTTGGCCATGGCGCGGGCATACAGCACCTGGAGTTCAAACCGGCCCATGGCGTTGACGACAGCGCGACCGCGCAGCTCCATCAGCACGGAGAGCGCAGGGATTTCCCAAAGCATCACCTCGGGCCAGGCACCTTCGAAGGTGAGTTCGTACTGCCCGTCACGCTTTTCCAAGTGGTAGGGCGGCAGGCGCAGGTTTTCGAACCACTCCATGAAATCGGGGCGGAACATCTGGCGTTTACCGTAGAACGTGTTGCCGCGCAGCCATGTGCTTTCGCCCCGCGAGAGCGAAAGCGAGCGGATGTGGTCGAGCTGTTCGCGCAGTTCGCCTTCGTCGATCAGTTCGGCGAGGCGGACATCCTTGGACCGGTTGATGAGCGAGAACGTGACCCGTGTGTCCGGCCTGTTTCGGAAAACCGACTGACACATCAACAGCTTGTAGAAATCAGTGTCTATGAGAGATCGCACAATCGGGTCGATCTTCCATTTGTGGTTCCAGACGCGGGCGGCGATGTCGACCATGGGCTTCTCTTTCAAACGCGGGCTGATCAAAGCGGCGGTGCACGCCGGGAGCAAGCGAATTCCGCGAGTTTACCGCCAATGCGCCGAAATCCGTCCACATTTCACGGGCATTGTTAGCGTAATTTCAGACTGTCAGGTGGGGCCTTATGCTAAACTACGACATCGACATTCATTTTGTGATCCCGAAAGAGATCGCAGGTGCACAGGAACACGCTCAGCTTTTTCAGGACATCGGTTTCAACGCAGATGCGCGCGGCAATTACGTGGCCATGTTTCGCGACCCGGCAGTGGCCACAGCCTTGCAAGGTGCATCCCCGGAGCTGAAAACCTATCTGAAGGCGTCAGGTTTCTCGGAACTCACATCGGGCCGCTCCTTGCCACCCGGCACATATGATGCCGAGGGTGAGGCGCAGTTCATGGATGTCTGCGCGCGACTGGCACAAAATGCTGGGTCCTATGACTTGCGCGGAGCTCATGGGAACGGATTCGATGTGCAGGCCCTTTACCGTCATCTGGTGGCGATGCGCCCGATCACGCATCAGCCGGTCAAGGAGTGGTCACCGCCCCGGCCCAGTGCGATTGTTCCCACTGTTTTCCCGAGGATTGGCGTCATTTTTGGCGCAATTTTGCTCTATGCCATTCTTTCGATGGGGACCGGACTATTTGACGGCATCGGAAGCCTGACCAGTATGAATGTGGTCGGGATGGAAGCTGCCAACTAGCCCGTAAGGGACACGCCCGCGTCCATCATGCCGGCCCTTGCCGCGTCCAGCGACCCGTCGAGATCGATTGCGCGGGCGAGGTCCATGCGCACGGTGACGTTGAAACCGGCCTTGGCGGCGTCAACGGCTGAGAAGTTCACGCAGAAATCGGTCGCGAGACCCACCATGATCAGCCGATCGATGCCACGGGTACGCAGATATCCCTCAAGCCCCGTGGGGGTCTGGTGGTCATTTTCAAAGAGCGCGGAATAGCTGTCGATTGCCGGGTTATAGCCTTTGCGGATGACCATGTCGGCGCGGTCGGTGTTGAGATCGGCGTGGAAGGCCGCGCCCTCGGTGCCCTGAATGCAGTGATCAGGCCAGAGGACCTGAGGCCCGTATGGCATATCGATGACGGAATAGGGTGCTGCATCAGCGTGTGAGCTGGCAAACGACGAGTGCCCCGCCGGATGCCAATCCTGTGTCAGGATCACCGTCTCGAAGTCGTCCATCAGGGCGTTGATGCCGCCAACGATGGCGTCACCCTCGGGCACGGCGAGCGCCCCGCCGGGGCAGAAATCGTTTTGGACGTCGATCACGATGAGCGCTTGGGCCATGGGCGGTCTCCTTTGTCGCGCAGCCTAGGGATTGAGACGGCAAAGGCAAATGCGTATCTGGGCCCCATGTACACCGTCGCCGCGCTCTATCATTTCACCAGTTTCGCTGATCCCGCTGCCCTGAAGCCGGGGCTGGTGGAGCTGTGCTCGGCCCATGGCGTGACAGGCACGCTGTTGCTCGCACCCGAGGGGATAAACGGGACCATCGCGGGGAGCCGTGAGGGGATCGATGCGGCGCTGGGCGCCATTCGTGCGCTGCCCGGCTGTGCGGCGCTGGAGTGGAAGGAAAGCACGGCGCGCGAGGCGCCTTTCAAGAAGTTGAAGGTGCGGCTCAAGAAAGAGATCGTCACCATGGGCCAGCCTCAGGTGCGACCCGCCGAAGGCACGGGCAATTATGTCGATCCGAAGGACTGGAATGCTCTGATCAGTGCACCTGATGTGGTGACCCTCGACACGCGCAACGACTATGAGGTCGCGATTGGGTCCTTTGAGGGCGCGCTGAACCCTGAAACCAAGAGCTTTGGCGAGTTTCCGGAGTGGTGGCGGGCCAACAAGGACCGGTTCGAGGGCAAGCGCGTGGCGATGTTCTGCACCGGGGGTATCCGCTGCGAAAAGTCGACGAACTACCTACTGGGCGAGGGCGTCGAGGAAGTTTTCCACTTGAAGGGCGGCATCCTGAAATACCTCGAAGACGTGCCGGAGGCCGAGAGTAGCTGGAACGGGGCTTGCTTTGTCTTTGACCGGCGGGTGAGCGTCACCCATGGGCTGGAAGAAGGCTCTCACGTGTTGTGTCACGGGTGCAGGCGGCCGTTGGAGCCCGAAGACCTGTCACGGCCGGAATACGAGGCCGGCGTGCAGTGTCACCAATGCGTGGACGAGTATTCAGAGGCGGATCGTGAGCGTTTCCGCGAGCGCCAAAAGCAGCTGAATTTGCAAGAATCGCGGGGCTGAGGCCTACTGGACCCACAGAAGGAGGGTCCGAAAATGCCAAAATTCCTGTTCGTTTATCACGGTGGCGGGGTCCCCGAGACGCCGGAAGCGGGAGAAAAAGCCATGGCCGCGTGGGCGGCATGGTACGAGGAACTGGGCGCTGCAACCGTTGATCCGGGGGCGCCAGTGGGCCAAAGCCACACGGTGAACGCAGATGGCCATGTCGAGGATGGCGGCGCAAACCCGGTCTCGGGTTACACAATCGTCGACATGCCCGGTTATGAAGAAGCCTGTGCTGCGGCAGCACGAAACCCGCTGGTCCTGGACGGCTCAGGATCGGTGGAAGTCGCGGAAATGATGGAGATGTAGGCGGAATGGCCCGCTTGCCGGGCCATTCTCCTTAGAAATCCAGGTTCGCCACGCTCAGTGCATTGTCCTGAATGAACTCCCGACGTGGTTCGACCACATCGCCCATAAGCTTGGTAAAGAGGTCGTCGGCCTCGGCCACGTCGTCCACTTTGACCTGCAGGAATGTCCGTGCGTCGGGGTCGAGCGTGGTTTCCCAGAGCTGATCTGGGTTCATCTCTCCCAGACCCTTGTAGCGCTGCAGCTGGTTGCCCTTTTCGCCCTCTTCGAGGATCGCGGCGAGCAGGGTGAGCGGGCCGAGGATGAGCTGACTGCGTTCCTTGCGATGGAGCATCGCGGGTTTGGCGTAGATGTCCTGAAGGCTCTGCGTAAAGGAACCCGTCCGGGCGGCCTCACCAGAGCGGAGCATTTTGCCGTCCAGCGTCCGGACCTCTTCGACCCCGCGCAAGATGCGCGTTAGGCGCACACCGCGGTCCTGTGTGATGCGGCCCTGCCAGCCGCGTTCGTATTCCAGCGCGATGAGATCGAGCCGGGCCGCGACGCGGTCGGCGACGCCTTGCAGGTCTGCGTCCACGGCACCCGGCACAAAGGCGCCTGCGATGGCCGCCTGTTCGAGGATGTGGCGCGGGTAATGCGTTGGGAAGGCGTCGAAGAGACGCTTCAAATTGCGCGCTTCTAGAACGACGCGTGCGAGGTCCTGGCCAACGATTTCTTCGCCGCTGTCTAGTTTGAGCGAAGCGCCATCGACGCCCTGTTCGATGAGGTAATCGTCCAGCGCTGCCTGATCTTTGAGGTACACCTCGGACCGGCCGCGCGACACTTTGTAGAGCGGCGGCTGCGCGATGTAGAGGTACCCGCCTTCGATCAGTTCCGGCATCTGTCGGAAGAAGAAGGTGAGGAGCAACGTGCGGATATGCGCGCCGTCTACGTCAGCGTCGGTCATGATGACGATCTTGTGGTAGCGCAGTTTCTCGATGTTGAATTCGTCCCGGCCGATGCCGGTGCCGAGCGCCATGACGAGATTGCCGATCTCCTGCGAGCTGAGCATCCGGTCGAAACGTGCGCGCTCCACGTTCAGGATTTTACCGCGCAGGGGCAGGACGGCCTGTGTGCGGCGGTCGCGGCCCGTTTGGGCGGAGCCGCCAGCGGAGTCACCCTCCACCAGGAAGAGTTCGGTTTTGGCGGGGTCTTTTTCCGAGCAATCCTTGAGCTTGCCAGCGAGGAAGTTCACATCCATCGCCGTTTTGCGTCGGGTCAGTTCGCGGGCCTTGCGCGCGGCCTCGCGGGCCAGAGCGGCCTCGATGATCTTGCCGACGATCTGTTTGGCCTCGTTCGGGTTTTCCTCGAACCATTCGGACAGCTTTTCACCCACAAGGTTTTCCACAGCCGGGCGGACCTCGGACGACACCAGTTTGTCCTTGGTTTGGCTTGAAAACTTGGGGTCAGGGACTTTCACGGACAAAACACAGGTCAGGCCCTCACGGGCGTCATCCCCAGTGAAATTGACCTTCTCGCGTTTCGCGATGCCGCTGTCGGTGGCGTATTTCTGGATCGTGCGGGTCAGAGCGCCCCGGAAACCCGCCAAATGGGTGCCGCCATCCCGTTGCGGGATGTTGTTGGTGAACGGCAGAACCATTTCGTTGAAACTGTCGTTCCACCACATGGCCACCTCGACGCCGATATCGTCGCGGTCGCCTTTGACGTAGATGGGTTGTTCCATCACCGGATTTTTGGAGCGGTCGAGGTATTTGACGAACTCGTTCACGCCGCCTTCGTAGTAGAGCTCGCTTCTGAGCGGCTCTGCAGGGCGTTCGTCTTCCAGAATGATACGCACACCAGAATTCAGGAAGGCCAGCTCACGGAGACGTTTTTCGAGCGTCTCAAAGGAGTAGTCGAGGTTCGAAAAGGTGTCGGTGGAGGCGAGGAAACGGACCTCTGTCCCGGTGCGATCGCCAGCGTCGGCTACGACCTCCAAGTGTTTGACCGTCTCACCGTGCTCGAAGCGCGCCAGATGCTCTTTGCCGTCGCGCCAGATGCGCAGTTCCAGCCATACGGAGAGCGCGTTCACAACAGACACGCCCACGCCGTGAAGGCCGCCGGAGACCTTGTACGAATTCGAGTCAAACTTACCACCGGCGTGGAGCTGGGTCATGATGACCTCGGCCGCCGAGACACCCTCTTCCTCGTGGATACCCACAGGAATACCGCGCCCGTTATCAGCCACGGAGACGCTGCTATCGGCGTGAATTTTGACGCTGACATAGTCTGCGTGACCAGCGAGGGCCTCGTCGATACCGTTATCGACGACCTCGTACACCATGTGGTGCAGTCCGGACCCGTCGTCGGTGTCACCGATATACATCCCCGGCCGTTTTCGGACGGCCTCTAAGCCTTTGAGAACTTTGATGGAATCGGCGCCATATTCTGGCGTGTTTTGCTCGCTATCGGCCATGGTCTGACCCTTCTTCTCTTGCTGTTGTTTTATAGAAGAATCTGGCGCCAGTGTCACGCGATTGGCCGATAATTTCTGGGCTTTGTCGGGGGCTGTTGGATGGTCCGAGCGCGGGTCAAAAACCGCGCGATCCTATCCCGGTGCGCGCATCCCATCCACGTATTCATCCACAAAGGCGACGTACCCGTCAGATGTGGATCTCAGGTGCTCCTTCGCGTGGGCGTGAAAGGCCGGCAATTGGTGAAAAGGCACCGCCGGATAGGCGTGGTGTTCTGCGTGATAGGGCATGTTCCACGCCAGAAAGCGCACCGCGCGGTTCGTGAAGGTTGTGCGGGAGTTTTCGAGCATATTCGCCACCTGGGGGCAGCGGCCATGTTCCGCTAGGAGGTAGAGTCGAAGGAAAGGCTGCCCCAGCAGCACCGGTACGACCCAAAGCCAGAGCAGTGCGGGCGTGAGTAGCAGCGACACAGCGGCTACGGCGTAGACCGTGATATACACCCGCGCCTCGCGTCTGATCACAGGCAGAGCGCGCCGGGTGAGATACGCGGTCTCGGGCGTGCCAAAGGCGTTTTCGAACAGGACCCGCGTCATGGCCCACCAGTATGGCAAGCCGCTGACATGGATCAGGAATCCCGGCCATGTGTCCGGTTTCGGCCCCGCCAATTCCGGATCGCGATCCGGGTCATTCGTGTGTCTGTGATGCGCCATGTGAAAGTAGTGGAACCACTGAAACGGCAGGATCAGCACCAGCCCCGCCATATGGCCCGCCGCAGTATTCATCCACTTCGTCTGAAACGGTGTTGCGTGGGTCGCCTCATGTTCGAGCGTGAACAGGAAAACGAGGGCGATACCGTGGGGCAGGAGCACGAGCCACCAAAGCGGCCAGCCCATTGCAATCCATGTGCCGGTGAAGGCAATCAGCCCCAGATGACCGGCCAGATGCACGAGCCCGCGCACGTCGCTCTTGCGGGTCAGCGCCCGGCGTTCGTCCTTGGTCAGTGATGCGATGAGCTTGGCGTGGTCCATGTATCCGGCTGGCTCAGGTGAAGGGGATGATGCACCCCACCGCTATCAAAAGCGCTCCGGACGCAATGTTCAAGCGTTTGAGCGCCTCCGGCGAGCTCAGCAACCGCCGGGCGCGGTCGATGAACAGCGCCAGCATCAGATTGCCCAGCAAAGGCACGAGGATCGACACCGCGACGATGGCGGCGATGTCAGGCGCGGTGATCTGGGTAAGATCAAAGAACCCCGGCAGCACACCCATGTAAAAGAGGATCGCCTTTGGATTTCCGAGGATCACCAGAACGCCTGCGACGAAGCCTGCCCATGCCCCGGGCCGCGTCAGGCGGCTATCCGAGCCTAGAGATTTCCCCGCGTTTCGGATCAATAGGACGCCCATGGTCAAAAACATCGCCGCCGCTACCCACCGGAGGATCAGGAGAGCACCTTCGACCTGCTGCACGACCCAGGCCACGCCGAGGATGGCCAGGAAGGGCCAGATCGCATCGCCAATGGCGACGCCCAGTGCCAGCGGCCAAGCTCCCGCGAAACCGGACGCCATGCCCCGCGCCAAAAGCGCGACCCAGACCGGTCCGGGGGTAAGAAAGAGGATCATGACCGCGATCGCATAGAGCGTCAGATCGCCGGGGGAGAGCGTCATCGTTGAACCAACTCCGAAACACCGTTGCTCTCCGTGACTTCGTAGCGCTGGGCGCGGTCGGCAAGGGCGGTAAAGTGCTCCGCACCGGTGCCTGTCATCCAGGCCTGCGCGCCGAGCGCACAAATCTCGTCGTACAGCGCCGCCTGGCGGCTAGCATCCAGATGGGCGGCAACCTCATCCAGCAAGAGGAGCGGCGGCGATCCGAGTTCTGCAGCAAGCGCCCGCGCATTGGCGAGGATAAGCGATACGAGCAGGGCCTTTTGTTCCCCCGTAGACGCATTGCGCGCGGTGACGCCTTTGGCGCGATAGACCCCTTCCATGCCGGCGCGGTGGGGGCCCACGAGGGTGCGACCCGCAGCCAGATCGCGGCGACGGGTTTCGGACCAGATGGTGGCCAGATCATCTGCATTACCGGGGAGATCCTGATCCGGATGCGTTAGCGTCAGGTCTGCGGCAGGAAAGGCGGTCTCCGCGTCCTCCTGCGCCGCTTCGAGCGCGTCCACGGCCGACTGACGTGCCGCGATAATGGCGGCGGCGGCGCTGGCCATCTGACCTTCGAGCGCGCGGTACCAGGCAGGATCAGTGACCTGTTCTTTCAGCAGCCGGTTCCGCTCCCGCATGGCTTTTTCATAGGCCACTGATCGTTCGGCATGTTCCGGGAAAAAGCTCAGCGTCATGCGGTCCAGAAACCGGCGGCGACCCTCGGCCCCCTCAATCCAGAGCCTGTCCATGGCCGGAATAAGCCATAGAACCCGAACCAACCGCCCCAAAGCCGACTGTGCCGCTGCCTTTCCGTCAATCCGAACCTGCCGCGCCGCGCCGTCCTCGGCCCAAGTTTCGATCTCTGATCCGCCCAGTGTGGCCATGACTTTCCAGCCGAGTGCGTCCGGTTGTCGAACGATCTCTTGCGTCGTGGCGCGCCGCAGACCGCGACCGGGGGATAGCAGGGACACGGCCTCCAAAACGTTTGTCTTCCCGGCACCGTTCGCCCCAAAGAGGACGACCGGCCGGGCGTCAACGGCTAGCCGCGCCACCTTGTGCGACCGAAAATGGGACAGCGTCAGATGCTCAACCACTGGCACCGCGCCACCCCCTCCATCTTTCCAAAAGAAACTCCCGCCGGAGGCAATCCCGTAGGCTGCCCCGCGCGCAGGTGTCAGACCCTCATGGGCATGACGACATAAACGGCGCTCTGATCATTGCCCTCGCGCATGAGCGTCGGGTCCCCGGCAGAATTGAACAGGAACACGGCGTTCTCGCGATCCACCTGGCTCGCGATTTCGAGCAGGTATTTCGCGTTGAACCCGATTTCGAGCTTTTCGTCGCCATAGGCCACGCCGAGTTCTTCTTCGGCCGCGCCGCTGTCAGGCGCATTGACCGATAGCACCAGCCGGTCTTCGTCGAGCTGAAGTTTAACGGCGCGCGAACGTTCGGACGACACTGTGGCCACACGGTCCACGGCCTGGGCGAATTCGGAGGCATCCACCTCGAGCTTGCGCGTGTTCGCGGTGGGGATGACCCGCATGTAGTCCGGGAAGGTACCGTCGATAACCTTGGAGGTCAGCGTGACCTTGTCGGTGGCAAAGCGCACCTTGGTTTCGCTGACAGAGACGGCGATTTCGGCCTCATCGTCTTCGAGGAGTTTGCGCAGCTCGCCCACGGTTTTGCGCGGGACGATCACACCGGGCATTGCCTCGGCCTCTGGCGGCAGGTCGGCATCGATCCGGGCGAGCCGGTGGCCATCAGTGGCCACACAGCGCAGCACGCGCCCACCGTCGGACTCTGCAACATGCATGTAGACGCCGTTCAGGTAGTACCGCGTCTCTTCCGTGGAAATCGCGAATTTGGATTTGTCGAAGAGGCGGCGCAGCACGGGCGCCGTACAGGCGAAATTCGTCGCGTATTCGGACGACGTCATCACCGGGAAATCTTCTTTGGGCAGGGTGGCCAGATTGAAGTTCGAGCGGCCTGCTTCAACGGTTAGTCGTCCACGGGTGCCGTCGTCGGTCAGCGACACCAGCGCGCCATCGGGCAGTTTGCGGACAATCTCATGGAGCGTTACCGCGCTCACCGTGGTGGCGCCTGCGCGTTCGACCATTGCGTCCGCCTTGTCCACGACCTCAATGTCGAGGTCTGTGGCGCGGAATGAAACGGTGTTGCCTTCGGCTTCGATCAGCACGTTGGCGAGGATCGGGATCGTGTTCCGGCGCTCCACCACGGATTGGGCTTGGGCCACTGCTTTGAGCAAGATGCCGCGTTCGATGCTCAGCTTCATATCCGTCCCCGTCTCTTTCCTTGACCTTATTGCCCAGCAGACTTTGGCCGGGGCTGTGACCCTACCGCGTCTTGTGGCTCACACAAGCCTTTTGAGGGCGATTTTTACCGCCCGTCAAGGAGATGGTCAGGAATTAGGCTTGGATCAGGCTTCGAGCGCGCGCCGCAACATTTCGAGATCGTCAGCCATCTGGCTGTCTTGCTGCATCAGCTCTTCGATCTTCTTGACGCCATGCATGACGGTGGTGTGGTCACGACCGCCAAAGCGCCTGGCAATGTCTGGGAGGCTACGGGTCGTCATCTTTTTCGACAGGTACATGGCGATCTGGCGGGGCCGGGCGAGGTTGCGGCTGCGCTTCGGGCCGAGCATATCGCTGAGGCGGATATTGTAATGCTCGGCTACGCGGCGCTGAATTTCTTCCACCGTGGTTTTGCGATCCGAAGCACGGAGGACGTCTGCGAGGCAGTCCTGGGTGAGCTCCATTGTGATCTCTTTACCCACGAGAGAGGCAAAGGCGAAAAGCCGGGTCAGCGCGCCTTCGAGGACACGAACGTTCGTGGAAATACGATGAGCGAGGAAGTTCAGCACGCCGTCCTGGATTATGAGGCCGGGGTATGACTTGCGGTAGTACTCAGCTTTGGAGTGCAAGATGCCGAGGCGCAGTTCGTAATCTGTCGGGTGCAGATCGGCCACGAGGCCTGATTGCAGGCGCGACGCGATGCGGTCTTCGAGATCTTTAATTTCGCCCGGCGCGCGATCGGCCGAGATGATAATTTGTTTGCCCTGATCCACGAGAGCGTTGAACGTGTGGAAGAATTCTTCCTGGGTGGAATCCTTGCCTGCGATGAACTGTACGTCATCGACCATCAGCACGTCGGCGTTCCGGAACAACAGTTTGAAATCCATCATCTTGCGTTCGCTCAGTGCCTGAACGAAGCGGTACATGAACTGTTCCGCACTCAGGTAGAGTACGTTGAGATGTGGCTGGTTGTCTCGCAGTTCCGACGCAATGGCTTGCATCAGGTGCGTCTTACCGAGGCCAACGCCGCCGTAAAGGAAGAGGGGGTTGAACGTAACCTCCTGGCCTTCTGCGACGCGTTTGGCGGCGGCAAAGGCCAGCTCGTTGGGTTTGCCAACGACAAAGCTGTCGAAGGTGTAGCGAGGGTCCAGTTTGCCTGCACCGATATCCATGACGGATGGGCTCTGGTCGGTGTCTTTGCTGTTTTCGGCGGCAGCCGTGGATTTGCTAGCCATCGGGACTGCGGAGACCTCGAATTTCACACGATCGACTTTTACGCCCTTAGCGCGCAGGCCGAACACGATTTCGTCTCCGAAATGGCGGTCGACATAGGTGCCGACATAGGCGGTCGGGGCGCGGAAATTCGCGACACCATCTGCTGCTGAGTCAAATTCAAGAGGTTCGATCCACGCGCTAAATGCGTTCGCGCCAACCGTTTTTTTCAAGTTCTGCCTTACTGTCCCCCAGGCGTCGTGCGTCATCGAGCTCTCTCGTTTTTGAATCCAGGTTTTGTATGCATGCCCCTAAGGGCTGCGGCGAGCTACGAACCAATCGACAAAGCTATCTTTTGGCGCCCCGCAACGCGAAGCGCCTCAGACTTGTAGACCTTGGTGTTTGCCGGCCCAAAATGACCGCTCACCTCGTATCTTGGACACGCCTCGTGGTGGCATCCACGACGACTCCAAAGACGCGCTGCCACGCGTTTTAATGGATTGTGTCGCTCAAAACCTGGCGTTTACAGTCCCTGTAAAAGCTGGGTCGCCGACACCATGTCCCCCCGTCACGACTGACTCGTTACGAAGAACGTAATGAATTGATGAAGACTGCTTCAACCGTTCAATTCACTTGACTCAAAAAAAGGCCAAAAGGAATCTGTTGACTTATTTCGAGAGTACTAAAAACGAAAAAAGCGCCGGTATGCGGCGCTTTTCAAAAAGTTCAGAGTCTCGGCTGGGTTGCGAGATTCGACCGAATGAATTCCGGCCGATTCTTACCCCAGTGCTTTGACGCGTGCCGCCAAGCGAGAGATTTTCCGGGCAGCGGTGTTTTTGTGATACACCCCCTTGGTCACACCGCGCATCAGCTCTGGTTGGGCTGTTTTCAGCGCGTCTTTTGCCGCAGCCGAGTCGCCGGAGGCGATGGCTTCTTCGACTTTGCGAAGGTAGGTGCGGATGCGCGAACGGCGGGCTTTGTTTACGGCAGCGCGGGCCTCATTCTGACGGGCGCGCTTTTTGGACTGGGGCGTATTTGCCATGGGTGTTGTCCCTTTCTCGGGTCAGTATATCAATTACGGTCGCGTACACTGCCCACCGGAACGTCGGTCGCCGGGACGATTCGAGCCTTAGCGGGCTGCACGCGCATGTCAGGAGGCGGCGTATACGCCCGACGCCTTCACGTGGCAACCCCTACCTGTCTTTGAACTCTGCGGGCCGTTTTTCCATGAAGGCAGCCATGCCTTCCTTTTGATCCTCGGTGGCAAAGAGCGAGTGGAAAAGACGTCTTTCAAAGATCAGACCTTCGGTCAGCGTTGTCTCGTAGCTGCGGTTCACGGCCTCCTTGGCGGCCATGACTGCGATCTGTGATTTCGCCGCTATGGCTGCGGCCACTTTCCGGGCCTCGGCCTGTAGATCTTCGACCGGCACGACGCGGCTCACCAGCCCGCTGCGTTCGGCCTCCGCGGCATCCATCATGCGGCCCGTCAGGTGCATGTCCATCGATTTGGATTTGCCGACGAAACGCGTCAGGCGCTGTGACCCGCCGATCCCCGCGATGACACCCAGGTTGATTTCCGGCTGGCCGAATTTGGCGGTATCGGAACAGACGATAAAGTCGCACATCATCGCTAGCTCGCAGCCGCCGCCCAAGGCGTAGCCAGAGACCGCGGCGATAACCGGTTTGCGCATCTTCAGCAGGGGTTCGACTTCGGCGACGAACATGTCGCTCGCATAGACGTCGACAAAGCTCTTCTCGGACATCTCTTTGATGTCCGCACCGGCGGCAAAGGTCTTTTCCGAACCGGTGATGACGACAACGCGCACCTCGGGATTGGCCTCGGCTGCCTTTAACGCCTGCGACAATTCCGAGAGCAGTTGCCCATTCAGCGCATTGAGCGCCTCCGGGCGGTTCAGCGTCATGGTTGCAATGCCGTCGACTATCTCAACAAGAACGGTGTCGTTGGCCATAGCTGCTCTCCTTTCCTTCGGTCGTTGCCCTGTGGGTCAGCGCTGGCAGGTCGGGCAATAAAAGCTCGACCGGCCCGATTGCACAATGCGTTTGACGGTACCGCGGCAATCCTCGTCGACGCAGGGTTCGCCCTCTCGATCATAGGTCCGGAATGTGTGCTGGAAATAGCCGAGTTCGCCGTCGGCCTGGCGATAGTCGCGCAGGCTCGATCCGCCTGCATCAATGGCTTCCCGCAGGACCTCGCGAATGATCGGCACGAGAGAGCCCGCGCGCTCTGCGCTCAGGTTTCCGGCTTTGCGGCGGGGAGAGATCTTGGCGCGATGCAGAACCTCGCACACATATATATTGCCCAAACCCGACACGATCCTTTGGTCTAGCAATGCTGACTTGATGGGCGTGTTGCGGCCTTCGAGCCTGGCCGCGAGGTATGTCTCGTCGAAATCATTTCCCAGAGGCTCGGGTCCAAGGGTTTCAACAAGCCAATGATTTTCAATGTCCCCAGTGGGCCAAAGGTCCATGTGCCCAAAGCGCCGCGCATCATTGAAGGTCACGCGCCCACCGTCTTCCATGTGCAGCACAACATGGTCGTGCTTCGCGGGTGCCGGATGCTCATGATAGAAGCCGCCAATTTCCGTTCCGGAAATCAACATGCGTCCGGACATACCTAGATGGATTAGTAGCGTCTCGCCGCAGGCGAGGTCCGCGAGGATGTATTTCGAACGGCGTCTGAGGCGCTGCACCTCCTGGCCTGTGAGCCTGTCCGCCATGCGTTCAGGCAAAGGCCAGCGCAAGTCCGGCCGATTGACCTCTGCGCGTGCTATTGTTTGACCTTCCATGACCGGTAGCAGGCCGCGGCGGACTGTTTCGACCTCTGGTAACTCAGGCATGGCGTGCTCTCCTCAGCGATCGGTGATCGCGGGGCGGGCGCCGCTTGTCAAACCATCTATGCGTAGGTTGACTCGGTAAACCGCTCTAACACGTTCATCAGCTCTGTCCTGCCGCGCACGTTTTTAAAGATCTCGGCCTTGTCACCTTCTCTGAAATAGAGCCGCACCATAAACGCGCCATCGTCCTCTATGCGTATGAGTTCGCGCAGGTCATATTCTCGCGCTCCAAACCCCCAGGTTGGGACCGTTAGCCGCGCGCCATCTAGCATCAACGAATACGTCCAGACGTAGCCCATATACCATGAGACTAAAGCGCTCGCCAACATGTAGCCCTGCCAGAAATAGTCCGGCGGGATCAAAGAGTCTGTACTGTCACTGTGGATATTGAGCGCATAGAGTAGCGCCAGCACTAGGCCAGTGGCGATGAGGCGAACGCCCAATGTAAGCGGCATCATGAAGTGACCAAATATGCCCTTGTCCGGCGCACCTTCACCAATACGAGCAATGAGATCCTGCCCGGGAAGCTTTGACCCATTGGATAGGTCGTCCAGTGCTGCGCGACTTTTTGGAGTCCCATAGCGGTTAAATACCAGCCAAAGGACCAGCCCCAAAGCGACAACAATCGCGAAAGACATCGTGCCCGACATACCCAAATACTGTCCTATAACACTTACACATTTGTTTATTTTGAATACGGCGTATATCTCAATTTCGACCATACTGAGGCAACGCCGCTATTTCCCATGACAAATGACACGCGAACCACACATTTTGGCAATGAAACCGTAGCCGAGGAAGCGAAGGCGGGCCTCGTTCAGGGCGTGTTCTCGTCGGTTGCGTCAAAATACGACATCATGAACGACGTCATGAGCGTCGGTATCCATCGCCTCTGGAAGGACGCGATGATGGACTGGCTGGCCCCGCGTGCTGGCCAAAAGCTCCTGGATGTGGCGGGTGGTACCGGCGACATCTCGTTCCGCTTTCTCAAACGCGCAGGCGCCGGGCATGCCACGGTGTTCGACCTGACGGAGTCGATGCTGATCGAAGGCCGCAAGCGTGCAGAAGCGGACAAGATGCAGGATCAGCTCGATTGGGTGGCGGGCGATGCCATGGCGCTGCCCTTCGAGGATGCGACTTTTGACGTCTACACCATCAGCTTCGGCATCCGGAATGTGACCCGCCCGCACGATGCGCTCAACGAAGCATTCCGCGTGCTGAAGCCAGGCGGCCGCCTCATGGTTCTGGAGTTCAGCCAGCTTCCGAACCCGATGCTTCAGGCGGCCTATGACGCCTACAGCTTTAACGTGATCCCGCCCATGGGGCAGCTCATCGCCGGGGACCGGGAGAGCTATCAGTATCTCGTTGAAAGTATTAGGAAATTTCCGGATCAAGAGACGTTCCTGTCGATGATCCGTCGGGCAGGCTTTGAAAACGCGAAGTATCGTAATCTGTCGCAGGGCATCGCCTGCCTCCATAGCGGGTGGAAGATTTGAGCCGACGCGCCCTTCATCTTTCCCAAAAAACTCCCGCCGGGGGCAACTGATCCGTGCGCGGCCCCCATAACATATGGCGCCTGATCAGAACCGGCGCGACGCTGGAGCGCACGGGCGCCATGGGCGTGGTTCTCGAGGCATTTGAGGCACCGCCGGCCCTTCGTCTGGTCGCGCGTGTTCTCGGCTGGCCGTTCCAGTGGCTCGGCCACAAGGGCGACCCGATGATGCCGCCACTGACGCGTGCCCTGACTGCGCTTGGTCCTGCTTACATCAAGTTCGGACAAATTCTGTCGACGCGCCCAGACGTAGTGGGCGACGAGTTGGCAATTCAGTTGCGCGTCCTGCAGGACAAGCTACCGCCTTTTTCAATGCGCGAAGCCAAGAAGACGATCGAAAGCGAGCTAGGCATTCGCTGCGATGAGACGTTTTCGAGCTTGTCGGATCCTGTAGCCGCCGCGTCCCTAGCGCAGGTCCATAAAGCCGTCGTGCGCGACAGCGGGGACACAGTGGCTGTCAAAGTGTTGCGCCCAGGGATCGAAAAGGCGTTCCGCAAGGACATCGATGCCTTTTATCTCGCCGCGTGGATGGTCGACCGCCTATCGCCGTCTTCTCGTCGCCTGAAGCCGCTAGATGTGATCGAGCATTTTGAAGGCGTCGTTATGGGCGAGTTGGATCTGCGATTGGAAAGCTCTGCTGCAGCAGAGTTCGCGGCCAACACCGCCAAAGATGATGGGTTCCGAGTGCCGGAAGTGAAGTGGTTCCTCTCTAGCCGCCGTGTTATGACACTCACATGGGAAGACGGCATAAACGCCGCCGATATTCCCGCGATCCAGAACGCTGGATTCGACCGCAATGCATTGGGCGAAAGCGTTCTGCGCTACTTCCTCCTTCACGCTTTGCGCGACGGCTATTTCCACGGCGACATGCATCAAGGCAACCTAAAGATCGGCGCGTCAGGCGAGCTGATCGCGCTCGATTTCGGGATTATGGGTCGTCTCGACGAATACACCCGCCGGGTCTATGCCGAGATCCTCTTTGGCTTTATCCGCAAGGATTATCGCCGCGTGGCCGAAGTGCATTTTGAGGCGGGATATGTCCCCGCTGACCGCGATGTCGACGAATTTGCGCGTGCGCTGCGTAGTGTTGGCGAGCCGATCTTTGGCATGGACGCGTCGCGGATCTCCATGGGTCGCCTGCTGGCCTACCTCTTTGAGGTGACTGAACGCTTTGGGATGGAGACACGGACCGAGTTGATCCTGCTGCAAAGGACCATGGTGGTCGTCGAAGGCGTGTCGCGTACGCTGAACCCAAACATCAACATCTGGTCCGTCGCGAAACCCGTGGTCGAAGACTACGTGCGAAAAAATGTGGGTCCTGCCGCGCTAGCCAAGGACCTCGTTCAGACGGCGCGGGTCCTGTCTCGATTTGGTCCGCGTTTGCCTCAGATGGCGGAAAAGCTCTTGATCGAGGCATCCAATCCCAAGCCTGAAGCGCCCGAAAAACGGACCTCGCTGACGTTGATCGCCTTTGTGGCCTTGGGTAGCGCGGCGATTGGCGCGGCGGTCGTGTCGTTCCTGTGACCGATACCCGCGAAATTCGGGTCGTTGCGCCGAATATGAAGCGGCGGCTCTCGGGGGTCACGTCGACCGTGGTCGCCCTTGTGCCGATGATGGCTGACAAAGGTATTTTTGCCACCGGGCCCGGTCTGCCGCAGCAGGTGCCACATATCCCGATGATCCGCGCGACGTTCATGCCACGCGACCGTTGGCGCGTCTGGCACGCGCGTCGCAACACCGAGATGCTCTACGGTCTGTTCCTGCGGCACATTCTGAGACGTCGATACAAGCTGCTTTTCACTTCAGCGGCGCAGCGAGCCCATAGCGGTTACACCAAATGGTTGATCCGACAGATGGATGGTCTGATCGCCACGTCGGCCAAGGCTGCAAGCTATCTGGAGCGCGAGGCAACCGTCATTCTCCACGGCGTTGATATCGACAGATTCGCGCCGCCCCTCTCCAAGAAAGCTGCAAAGCAGGACCTAGGCCTGCCGGAGGATGATATTTTCCTCGGCTGTTTCGGTCGTGTGCGTGAGAACAAGGGCGTGGATCTATTCGTCGATCTGCTCATAGACCTGTGCAAGGAAGACCGCCGGGTGCGCGGAGTGATCCTGGGCCGTGCGACGCAGGAACATCAGGAATTTCAGCAGAAGCTGGAGACGAAAATCCGCAACGCAGGCCTGCATCACCGGATCAGGTTCATGGGCGAGGTGTCGAGCGAAGACCTCGTTCGCTGGTACCGCGCTCTCGATATCTTCATCGCGCCGCAGCGTTGGGAGGGCTTTGGACTCACCCCGCTCGAGGCAATGGCCAGCAAGGTGCCGGTCATCGCGACGAAGGTCGGCGCGTTCGAGGAGATCGTGCAAGAAGGCGTGACCGGCTACCTTGTGGAGATCGAAGACGTCGAAGCCATGAAACGTCACGCGAGGGCGATGTTGGCCGATGAAGACGCCTTGGCCGAGATGGGGCGCGCCTCTCGCGCCCATGTCGAGGACAAGTTCCCGTTGAGCCGGGAAGCGCGGCAGATCATGGAAGTCTATGACGGGCTTTTGGCTGACGCCTAAAACGACCGAGGCAAGCCCAAAACGTGTTCTGACAGATAGCTCAGGATGAGGTTTGTTGAGATGGGCGCCACTTGATAGAGGCGCGTCTCGCGGAACTTGCGTTCGACATCGTATTCTTCGGCAAATCCGAAGCCGCCATGGGTCTGGATCGCCACATTGGCAGCCTCGTTCGAGGCGTCTGCGGCTAGCATTTTCGCCATGTTTGCCTCGGCTCCTGGGTTCTGTCCGGCCTCAAAAAGCCGCAGCGCCTCGCGCACCATGAGTTCTGCGGCGCGCATGTTGGCGTAGGCCTTTGCAATCGGGAACTGGACGCCCTGGTTCATTCCGATAGCGCGGCCAAAGACGTGTCGGTCCTTGGCGTATCCAACGGCCCTGTCGATGAGCCATTTCGCATCGCCGATGCATTCTGCGGCGATCAGAATGCGTTCAGCATTCATGCCCGAAAGGATGTAGCGAAACCCCTTGCCTTCCTCGCCGATCAGGTTCGCTGCTGGCACGCGGAGATTGTCGAAGAACACTTCGGTCGTTGCGTGGTTCATCATCGTGCGAATGGGTCGGATGGTGAGGCCGTTCCCGAGCGCCTCCCGCATATCCACTATGAAGACCGACAGACCTGTCGTTGTCTTGGCATCCTCGGACACGGGCGATGTCCGGGCGAGGAGGATCATCAGATCCGAATGCTCTGCCCGGCTGGTCCAGATCTTTTGGCCGTTCAAGACGTAGTCTGACCCGTCGAGTCGCGCTGTCGTCTTGAGCGCGCCCGTATCGGTGCCGGAGGTCGGTTCCGTAACGCCGAATGCTTGCAGCCTGAGCGATCCGTCGGCGATGGCAGGCAGGTAGCGCTGTTTCTGAGCCTCTGACCCGTGTCTGAGCAAGGTGCCCATCGTGTACATCTGCGCATGGCAGGCCCCGGCATTGCCGCCGGACGCGTGGATTTCTTCGAGGATTGCTGCTCCGGCGGAGAGCGGCAGTCCTGCGCCGCCATAGGTCTCAGGGATGAGGGCGGCGAGCCAGCCGGCGTCGGTCAGCGCGCTGACAAATTCGGTGGGATAGGCGGCATCGCGATCCAGGGCGCGCCAGTATTCGTTTGGAAACTGCTTGCAGAGTTTCGCGACGGCATGCCGGATCTCGGAATAGTCGTTTTCTGTGCTGTCCATCGCTGCGTCTCCCTGAGAAGAAGAGCTATCCGTGAACATGCACGGCCTCAAGCTTGCGTGCGTTCTAGTTGTTCGTGCAGCCGCCGAAGAGACCGTTGTCGCAGTGGGCGATCAGACGGTCTGTATCGCCGGGTGTCCAGTTGTCAGGATTTGTCACCTGTACCCATGGTCCCACGTAGTCTGGCCCGTAATACGCGTGCCCATGACCAGGGGGCGAACCGAAAGATAGGGCAAGGTCCAATGCTAGCTGGAACTGAGTTACAACCGGCATGAAGATGAAATCATCAGACATATCTGCGGCGGGAGGGTCCCGCATCCACTGCGGCGCGCGCCAGACAGAGGCTGGTTCGTAAAATACGACCGGATCGCTGGAATATTGAAGGAATACGATGCGCATGGCGCCCCAAGGGGCGTCGCCAGCCGAGCCATCTTCAAGATGCGATGCGTACCGGATCAAAGACCCGTCCCCTACTTTGGGTGCCACCCATGGGCTGCCGGGGTTGCGGTTGTTTTGAACGTAGTTCCACAGGTTGGACGGGAAGGGAGGCCCGGCCCAAAACGCGCCGTCGATTGGATCGTCGAGCAGGCGAAACAGGTTGGTGGCGTACATGGACGACCATGCCCCCAGGCTTAAGCCGTGAGCATAGAGGCGCGGGCGGCTGTCGAGCGGGAGCGTCTTCCAATAGCCGTGGATTGCATCCTGTAGCGCGGTCGCTTGCTCCAGCCCAGTTTCCGTTTCAAGGATTAGGGCAAGGGGTGACTGGAGGTAGGAATACTGCGCCGCCACGGTCGCGATATCCCCGTTGTGCATGTATTCCACCGGGTCGTGCGATCCGGGATCCATCCAACCTGTTCCAGTGGGGCTGGCGACGATCAGCACCTTGCGTTCAAAAGCGCCAAGCCTTTGTAGCTCTGCCAATGCTAGCGCAGCACGCTCCTGCGCGGTTTCGCCATTTGCGCGCCCAACATAGACGCGGATGGGTTCCTTCGCATCGCGTCCGGTGAAAGCTGAAATCGCGGCAGCGTCTGGACCGGTGGTGATGAAGTCTCTCCCTGGTTCGCCAATTGCCGCCCAGTCGATAAGCGATGCGGCGCTGCCAACTTTGTTCGGATCGGTTGGCGAAGGTGGGGCCCGGTCAAAGAGTTCCTGGGCGGTTTCATAGCTTTCGTCGATGGCGACGACGATCCTGTCGAATAGGCCGTCACGGGTGACCAGAAAGAGCAGGAGCGCGACCGTTATAAGACCCAATATGTTTGCGCGGCGCGGCGGCATAACGCGATAAAACCTTGCCCGCACAAAGCGGAACAAACTTGCCACCAAGCGTCCAAGTGTGAATGCAATGGCGAAAACGAGGATGGCCGAAATGACGATGCGCAGCAGATGCAGTGCGTCCGCGGGCTCCAATCCCATTTTTTCGCGCAGATCGTTTTGCCAACCGAGACTCGCCTGGAGCACAAAAACGAAGGCCACTAACACCACTGCGGTCACAACCCATGTCATCCAAGCGGTTAGGCGGTTTGGTAGGTTGGGAAGATCTGCGGCGCGCCATAAAAGCAAGAATACTTGCCCTGTGAGGTACCCAATCGCTGTAACCAATCCACCCAATATCCCCTGAAGTTCCGGGCCCCGCGGGATGAGCGAGGGTGTCAAAGAGGCCGCAAAAAACAGTAACCCCAAGAGCAAACAGGGAACAGAAAATCGTCCGATCAATCGCTCTAAAATGGGATATGTCATAGTCGTTCCGAATGCGTATGGGGGTGGTTTATTTCGCTGCCGCGGCTGGACTTTTCTTAGCGATGCGACCGGTTTCATTGTGCTGACCAATTTGATTGCGAAACTGCTAGCGCAGTCAAGCCAACCCGGCACGTTGTTTTCGGTTTCGCGGTCATCCCATTTTAGGTGATACTTGCCGTTAATGGCCCCATCGGATTCACGGGAGACAACAAGTGCCCAGGCAGCATTCAACCCATACCAAGATCGCTTGGCCTGCAATTGCGCTATCCGCATTACTATGCGTGTCTTCTTTGCCAGTGCGCGCTCAGACCGATCTCCTCTCGGGGAGCCTCCCCTTCCATACCGTCCGAAATCAGGTCGATACGGATGAGCCTGATGACTTGTTCGGCGAGGCCCGTAGCGATCTCAAAGCTGGGTATTGCTACGTGACGGAACGGGAGGTTCCGGGCCTTTCTGCCATAGCGGACGCGATACCTGCCTATCTGGTAGAAGAGCTTTTGAACGTCGACAAAGTCGTGCTGGCAGCACCTGAGGCAGTTCTGGATGACCTCGTCGAGACAGCCGACGAGACGGCGCCCGTGCTTTATACCCATGGCTACCATATCGGGTTCGAGAAGGGGTGTCGGCGCGCCTTGATGCTGCAGGAGGCGGCTAATCTAACCGAGCGTTTCCTATGGTTCAGTTGGCCCTCTGACGGTTCGCTGGCATCTTACACCTTCGATGAGGCAGATCTGTACTGGAGTGTCCCGGATCTGGCCGATGCAATCATCTCGCTCGAGGATCGATTTGGCGGTGGGGTTGTCGATGTTGTCGGCCACAGCCTCGGCGGACGAGGCACAGTTCTGGCTCTTTTCGATATCGCGACGCGCCGGCCGGACATTCGTTTGGACGAGGTGGTGCTGATCGCGCCGGACATGGATTTCGAGATCTTCTTGAGAATTTATCCCAGGATCGCGGGCGTGGCAGAGAGCTTTACCGTCTACATGTCGGACAAGGACCGGCCCTTGCAGCTGTCAGCGCAATTGCATGGTTACTCGCGTTTGGGCGAGGCAGGTAACGCGGTTGAGGCCCTTCCGGGAATTGAGTTCATTAATGTGAGCAACTTGCCGCCGCCTACACCTACCGGTCACCTCTATCACATCTATGATGATACCGTAGGCGAAGACCTGAATGCGCTTCTAAACGGTGGGCTTCGCGCAGCGGCGCGTCTGAACCTTGAACAAACCGGGCCGAACACCTGGAGCTTTGTTTCCCAACAGTAACTGTTGGCGGCTGGTTTCATGGGCTGGAGATCGCTCGGCAATGTTAGCCCTTTGTGCAACGGATCAAGTCCGATTTTCAGTCATGGATTGAGTGCCGTGATGCAGCGTGCCATCTGGACCCATGGCGAAGAAGACCACGAAGAAAAAGACGGCTAAGGCAAAGCGAGGCAAAGCGGCAAAGCGGTTGCCACTTTGGCGTTTGTTGCTTCGTAGGATCGTTCGCTACACGCTCATCGCCTTTGGCGTTATTCTTTTGATCATCGCCTCTGGGGCCATCATCAACCCGCCGACGACGCCCTACATGATCTCGGAGAGCCGTAGATTAGGCGGCGTCGATCGTGACTGGGCAGCTTACGAAGATATCGCCCCAATCATGGGCCGCGCGGCAGTGGCCGCGGAGGACGCGAACTATTGCCTGCATTGGGGGCTGGATACCCAGGCTATCCGGAACGCGCTGGAAGAAGGCGGCGCCCGGGGCGGTTCGACCATCAGCCAGCAGGTCGTCAAGAATGTCTTTCTTTGGCACGGGCGATCCTACACGCGCAAAGCGCTGGAAGCCTTGATCACGCCTTTCGTCGAACTGACCTGGTCGAAGCGCCGAATTCTCGAGGTCTACCTGAACATCGCTGAGTTCGATGAGGGTGTTTTTGGCGTTGAGGCAGCAGCGCGACACTATTTCGGTGTGGGCGCTGGCGAGCTGACCCGCACTCAGGCGGCGCGGCTGGCGGCGATCCTCCCCGATCCTAAGGGGCGTTCGGCCTCGCGTCCGTCAACATTCGTACAAAATCGTGCCCGGCAAATCCTTGCCGGCGCGGACACAATTGCCGCGGATGGGCGTGCCGAGTGCTTCGAGAGTTGATCTAAAGGCCCGTGTCGGGCATTTACCGCCCACTTTGGTTCGCAGGCGCTTAGTTCGATGAATACCCTTTACCACACGCCACTTTCCCCGTTTTGCCGCAAGGTACGGTTGTCTCTTGCCGAGAAGAAGATCGAGGTGGAACTGGTGGACGAACGCTATTGGGAACAGTCGCCGGATTTCATGCGTCGCAACCCGGCGGGCAAGGTACCGGTGATCAAGCTCGACGGTAAAGTCATGAGCGAAAGCAGCCCGATCTGCGAGTATATCGAAGAAGCCTACCCTGCGCCGCCGCTCCTGCCATCCGCTAAAGACGCGCGTTTTGAAGTGCGCCGACTGGTAGCCTGGTTCGATGACAAGTTTCATCGCGAAGTGACGTCCAAACTGCTCTATGAGCGGGTGAACAAAAAGATGATGGGGCAGGGCTATCCTGACTCAAGCAATGTTAAGGCTGGCGCCAAGGCGATTAAGTACCATCTCGACTACATGACATGGCTTTTGGATCACCGGCGCTGGCTGGCGGGCGATGTAATGTCGCTAGCGGATTTCGCCGCTGCGGCGCATCTGTCGTCGCTCGATTACATCTCGGATGTGGACTGGAACCGGTCGGAAAACGTCAAAGACTGGTACGCCAAAATCAAATCCCGCCCGGCGTTTCGTTCCATCCTCGCAGATGTCGTGCCCGGCTTCCCGCCGCCACGGCACTACGCAGACCTTGACTTTTGACCTGCCAGATATCCGGACCCGGCTGATTGCCGAGGCCGAAGAGGTGGGTTTCACCGCCTGCCGCATCACGCGGCCGGATGCCATTGATCAGGTGCCGGATCGCCTGGGCGAATGGCTCGAAAAAGGTCGCCACGGGACCATGCAGTGGATGGAGGACCGGTCGCACTGGCGCGGTGATCCGCGAGTGCTATGGCCCGAGTGCCGGTCGGTGATCATGCTGGCGGAAAGCTACACGCCGGAGAGCGATCCCCTGGAGGGTCTCGCGCAGCCGGAAACGGGCAGTATCAGCGTGTATTCCCGCGGGAAGGACTACCACGACGTCGTCAAAAAACGGCTTAAGAGGCTGGCCCGCTGGCTGGTTGCTGAGTCCGGCGCCGAGGTGAAGGTCTTCGTGGATACCGCGCCAGTCGCTGAGAAGCCGTTGGCCGAGGCGGCGGGGCTGGGCTGGCAGGGAAAGCATACCAATCTGGTGGGTCGCGGCCTCGGAAACTGGATGTTCCTGGGATCGATTTTCACTACCTTGGAACTGACCGTGGATCCCGGAGAGAAAGACCATTGCGGGCGCTGTACCCGGTGCCTCGATGCCTGCCCGACTGATGCTTTTCCGGCACCCTATCAACTGGATGCGCGCAAGTGCATTTCCTACCTCACTATCGAGCATAAAGGCCCAGTGGATGAGGACCTTCGCCCCAAGTTGGGTAACCGCATCTATGGCTGCGACGATTGCCTGTCGGCCTGCCCCTGGAACAAGTTTGCCCAAGAGGCCTCAGACATCCGATATGCCGCGCGCGAAGGGACCATGTTCCCGGATCTGGCAGAGCTCGTGGCGTTGGATGATGCGAGTTTTCGAGAGCGTTTTTCGGGTTCGCCGATCAAGCGCATCGGTCGTGACCGATTTGTGCGCAACGTGCTTTATGCCATTGGCAATAGCCGCTCTGAGCGTCTGAAGGCCTCAGCACAGGCGCTGACGGACGACCCAAATCCCGTCGTTGCCGACGCTGCTCGCTGGGCGTGCGCCCGGTACTGAAATCAGAATTTTTTGGCTGTACGTGCAGGTGCGCCCTGTTGGACTTTTGTCGGTCCAGTTGTGGTCGACAATGTGCCTTAATTCCCCGTTAAACGCCGGCTGCTAGTGGCATGTATAGGTTCGAATGGTAGACTATACGATATATGTTCTCGACGAGAGTGACCTGTCGATTGCGATTGGGGAGCTTGACGGCGTGAACCAGGGTTCTGGCGTTCATTTGCCTGTTCCTGGCAACACGCTGACAATCAATGTAGCCAACTGGACAGCGATCCAGATTACCGACAACGACAACAATTTTCAGGATAGCGATACGAGCCAGGTCCTGAACGGTGCACAAGAGATCGATGGCACTGTTTATCCTAGTGGATCGGTAGTCGAGGCGGAGTATGGATTCGAAGTCCAATTCGGCACGGATGTTTGGCAACTTATTGGCTTTAATGTCAGAGAAGCTGGTGCACCAAACAGCTATGGCACGGTGGAAGGGATCGCGGTCGTAAGTGGCCCCGGGGATTTTCCGCCGGTAGGTGAAGAGCTGATGATCATCTCTTCACAGGAAGGGCCGAACTATTCTTCGTCGGCCTACACAGCACCGGTTTGCTTTGACGCGGGATCGCCGATTTTGACCCCGCAGGGCTATGTGCCAGTGGAAGAACTTTCGGTCGGTGACCTGGTTGAAACCGCGGATTCAGGGCCTCAAGAAATCATTTGGGCATGCCAACGGCGCGCCTTTGGAATTGGGGCCTTTGCACCCGTTGAGATTGCGGCTGGTGTCCTTGGAAACACGCTGCCAGTGCGGGTCTCTCAGCAACACCGTTTGCTGATCCGGGACCCAAGGGCGTCTTTGATGTTCGACAGCTCAGAAGTCTTGGTACCGGCAGTGAGCCTTGTTGGCCGTGAAGGTGTTCGCTTCGCCTCGGGCACGCGCGTTCATTATCATCACATTCTTTTAGAAAATCATGCGCTGCTGAGCTGCGGCGGGCTACTCGCTGAGAGTTTTCTTCCGACGCCTTTCGGGCTGTCGCAGCTAAGCAGTTCGTCGCGCGCTAGTTTGCATTCCGCCGTGCCTAACTTTGACAAGAAATATTGGCAGCCGGCGAGGCCCCTGTTGCGGTCATTTGAGGCTGCAGCGCTAATCGCTGCCTAATCGCGTTTCCATTTTATCGAACAGCCCATTGAGGGGATCTGATCCCGCGGGCCCTGCCCGTTTTCAGTGACCATTTTCATCGCGTCATAGAGATCGCGGGGCAGGTCCGCAGGCGCTGGTCCTGCGCGCTGTGCATCGAGCCTGCCTCGATACTGCAGGCCACCCTGGGCATTAAAGCCGAAAAAATCTGGCGTGCAAACGGCGTCATAGGCGCGCGCCACCGACTGGCTTTCGTCATGTAGATAAGGAAAATCCCAACCGCGCCTTTCAGCCATGTCCACCATTTTGGGAAAGCTGTCTGCGGGATAGTTCGCGGCGTCGTTTGAGCAGATTGCGGCAACGCCGACGCCGAGTGCCTTTAGGTCCGCAGCGTCCCGTTCGATTTTGTCCAAAATGGACAAGACGAATGGGCAGTGGTTGCAGATGAACATTACCAGCGTGCCTTTGGGGCCGCTGATGTCTGCCAGCGACAGGACGCGGCCATCGGTGGCAGGCAATGAGAACTTTGGTGCGGGCCAGCCGAAATCGCAAATCGGCGGTGTTGCAGCGGCCATGACGCTTATTCCGGTACTGCATAGGTGAGATTGGCCCACATGGAATGCCATACCGCGTCGCCCTCACGTTCTTCGAGAACAACGGCATCCACCATGAAGGCATAGCCGGGAACGGCAGGGACGCGTGCAATGCCCTCGTCATCAGTGCGGGTTAGTGTCACGCGTATAACGCCATCTGGTCCGCGTGAGTAGGTTTCCACTTGAGCGTTTGCCCTTGGTTCGCCCCTTAGCATCACACGGACCGGAAGACCGGCGGACATGTCGTCCGTATATGGATTGGCCATAGCCACGATTTCCGTTTCTAGACCCACAACGACGTCTTCGCCGACGCCGTCACCAACCGCGATCAGCGATTTTGCGTAACGTCGATAGGTTTCGACAAAGCCTGTTTCTGGCAGCTGACGTTCCACATGACGTTCAAGCGCGCCGTCGAATGCCTTGTGTTCGACGAAGTTCACAAACTTCTGCCAGTCTGTGTAGGTGAGCCGGGAATCTGTTGTCTCGTAGACAACAATTGCCAGCCCTTCGCCCGGCAACTGCGCATTCAAGGCGGGTCGATCGCCTAAAATAGGCTCGGGATCCACGATCTCACCGTTCATAATCACGTCAAAACGTTCAGTGCCACGAGTGAAGTAAGATTGGGCAAGCCCCTTGAAGCTCTCACCCACCCTGATATTTGCGACAGCAGATTGCCCAGGGGCGATGACATGACTTTCGGGATCAATCCAGAATTCATGGGCAGCAATTGGGCTGGCCAGGAAGAGTACTGACACGAAGGCGAGGGTGAGGCGACGCATGGAAACTCCTAAAAACTTCTATGCGAGGGTCGTGCGTTTCGCGGCGTTGTCAATGGCTGTCCTGCTCTTCGTTGCGTGGTCTGCGCCGCTGCGAGCCCATGAGACGCAGCCTGCGGTGGCAAATGTCTCAGTGACCCCAGAGCTCTTTGAGATGAGTATCATCCTTAATGCGGAGGCGTTGCTCGCTGGGGTTGATCTTTCAGTGTACTCAGACACGAACAACGCGCCGCAAGTTGCCGAGTATGACCGTCTGCGCGCGTTGGATGCCGAAGCTTTGCGCGCAGAGATTGCGGCGGGTTGGCCTGACCTCCGCGATGGATTTGTGCTAGAAGGTGCGGGGCGTCTGACGCTGAACGGACTCGAAGTTTCGATTCCGCCCAGTGACGAACTGCCACGCGAAGCGACGCTTTTTCTATCTGCGCCTGTCGATGAAGGTGCAAAGGGCATCCGGTTGGGTTGGGCGCCAAAATACGGCACCTTGATCCTGCGCCATAATCGCGGGGATGACGTCTATGCGGCCCTGCTTCAAAACGGAGACCTTTCAGAGCTCCTGCCGGTCTCAGGGCTATATGGCGAGACAGCTGGCGAGGCCTTCTGGCGTTTCCTCGTTGCAGGTTTCGAGCACATCATCCCGTTGGGCATCGATCACATCCTTTTTGTCCTCGGGCTATTTTTCTTCGCGCTTAAATGGTCGCCTATCCTTTGGCAGGTCACAGCCTTTACCGTCGCCCATACCGTCACACTAGCACTGGCAACGTTAGGATTAATCAACATACCAGAAGACTGGATGTGGCTGGTCGAGGCATTTATCGCGTTGTCCATCACTTGGGTTGCCATTGAGAACATCCTGCAGCCAAAACTCGGCTGGCTTCGTCCTGCGGTGGTTTTTGGCTTTGGTCTTTTGCACGGGTTAGGATTTGCGAGCGTTCTCAACGAATTTGGCCTGTCTCAAGGCCAGTTTGTTGTTTCGCTCGTGGCGTTTAACGTCGGCGTAGAGATCGGCCAGTTGGCTGTCATTCTATCTGCATTTCTGCTGATCTTGTTAGGCGTTCAGGCGGCGCGGATTGCGCGCCTGGATGATCCAGAAGAAGCTATGGTCCGCGACCTGCCAGAGATGTACCGCGCTAATGCCACAGTGGGCTCGATCGTTATCGGGGTTATCGGTGCCTATTGGTTCATTGAACGGGCGTTCTTGTGAGCCTGTGTGGGCTCCTCCGCCCATCTTCCATCGCTGTTGGCACTTGTGCCTTTCGCAAAGGTGCTAGGCCGTGAACCCTACTCTCCGAGGGCCGCTTTTGATTTCGGCGGCTATGTTTGTCTTCACAATCATGTCCGGTTTTATCAAGGCCGCAGAAGTGCCCGCGGGTCAGGCGGTGTTCTTTCGGTCTTTCTTTGCCCTGCCGGTGATTTTCGTGTGGCTTTGGCAAACTGGCCACCTGCATGACGGTCTTAGAACGGTGCGTTGGCAGAGCCATATTCTGCGCGGCGTTGTTGGCACTTCTGCTATGGGGTTGGGGTTCGCGGGACTCGTTTATCTACCGCTCCCAGAGGTCACGGCAATTCGTTTTGCAACACCCATTATATTGGTGGTGCTTGCGGCCCTGATGCTAGGCGAACGATTCCGGTTTTTCCGCCTAGGGGCGGTTCTCTTGGGTCTTGTTGGGGTGCTGATCATCATCTGGCCACGCCTTGGTGGATCGGTGGGGGATGCCGCGACCCTCGGTGCCTTGCTCACCCTAGGCTCCGCCGCCTTGGCCGCACTTGCGCAGGTCTTTGTCAAAGGCATGGCCGGGCGTGAAAGTACGTCGGCTATTGTCTTTTACTTTTCTTTGACGTCGGCCGTCATTGGGCTTGTGACGCTGCCATTCGGATGGATCTGGCCGAGTTTCGAGCAAGCGGCCTTCTTGATCGCCGCAGGTTTGGTCGGGGGCGTTGGCCAGATCCTGCTGACATCTTCGTACCGTTTTTCAGAGGCCGGGGCGCTGGCACCTTTCACTTACTCATCGATGATCTGGTCGTTGATCGTGGGGTGGCTGTGGTTTGCCGAAGTCCCCACCGCGCAGATGCTCTTGGGGTCGCTCATCGTGATCGCGGCAGGTTCGATCATTGTTTGGCGTGAACGCCAGCTGGGCCGTGACGAGACGGCCCGGCGCAAGGTTCGTGCGAAGGGATTGCAGTAGAGTTAGGCGCGTACGAGTTTCTCGTAGCTTTCAGCCACGTCCCGCGTCAGCGACCCCACCTCGAAATTGTAGTCGCCAATTTGGCCCACTGGGGTAACTTCTGCTGCCGTGCCAGTCAGCCAGCATTGTTCGAAGCTTTCCAGCTCTTCGGGCATGATGTGGCGCTCATGCACTTTGATCTGGCGGTCCTTGAGCATGCCGATGACGCGCTGGCGGGTGATTCCGTTGAGGAAGCAGTCTGGATCAGGAGTGTGAACTTCGCCATCCTTGACGAAGAAGATGTTCGCCCCCGTGGCCTCGGCCACGTAGCCACGGTAATCCATGAAGAGTGCGTCGGAACAACCTTTCGCTTCGGCGGCATGCTTAGAGGTGGTGCAGATCATGTAGAGACCCGCCGCTTTGGCATGCACCGGGATTGTTTCAGGAGAGGGGCGCTTCCATTTCGCGATGTCGAGCTTGGCGCCTTTGAATTTCGCATCGCCGTAGTAGCTGCCCCATTCCCAGGCTGCGATCGCCAGATAGACGGGGTTTTTGGCTGAAGCGACGCCCATGTCCTCACCCGCACCGCGCCATGCGACAGCACGCACATAAGCGTCGGACAGGTCATTGACCTCGAGCACCTGTTGCTTTGCCGCTTCGATTTCATCCACCGTGTAGGGAATCTGAAAGTCTAGCTCTCCAGCGGAGAAATGCAGCCTTTCAGAATGGCGGCGGCTCTCGAAAATCTTGCCGTTATAGGCGCGCTCGCCTTCGAAGACCGAGGACGCGTAATGCATGGCATGGGTAAGGATGTGCACATTGGCCGACCGCCAGTCGACCATTTGGCCATTCATCCAGATCTTACCATCACGATCATCATAGGCGCCCGCCATGGGTCTTCCTCCCTAAGTATTTTGCATTTGTTTCGCAACTAGGGCCGTTTCGGTCATAAAGTTGCGTAAAATTCGTGGATCGCTAACAATCTCGTGTTGGAATGTCAACAACACTGACGTATTCTGCCGAGGAATTAAGCGAAAGGCAAACCCTTGGAAGAGTTTACGGGTCAGAATGCGCCCGAAGCCCAAGACGAAGAAGCCCTGCGGCGGGGCGTAGAGGCCATGTTTTTTGCGTATCGAGGGTTCACAGCGGACCCGGACCGAATCCTAGCAGAGCAAGGATATGGCCGCGCACATCACAGGGCGCTGCATTTCATCAATCGTTCTCCCGGAACCAACGTGAACAATCTGCTGGATATTTTGGGGGTCACCAAACAGTCTCTGAACCGCGTGTTGCGCGCCTTGATCGAAGACGGGCTCGTAGAGAGCCGCGTTGGAGAGCGAGACAAGCGCGAGCGGCATCTAGATTTGACCGAGAAAGGCCAAGCGCTTGAAGCGGCTTTGAGCACCGCACAGCATGCGCGAGTGCGCGAAGCTTACAAGAAAGCCGGACCAGAGGCTGCACGTGGCTTTGAAGCTGTGCTAGACGCAATGATGGACCGCGAGCTGCGCCGACATTTTCGACGCTTATCAGACGAGCCGGGAGACGTTTGACGATGGAATTGGACCCACATCTACTGATCGTGGATGACGACGAGCGGATTAGATCGCTTTTGCAAAAGTACCTGATGCGCCATGGTTTTTTGGTGAGTGCCGCGCGCGATGCGGCGCATGCGAGGCGCGTTTTGTCCGGGCTCGATTTCGATCTCATCGTGCTCGATGTTATGATGCCGGGCGAAGACGGGATCGAGCTGACCAAGTCGCTGCGGGAAGAGCGTGAAACGCCGATCCTGCTGCTGACAGCCAAGAGCGAGACAGATGACCGCATTCAGGGCCTTGCTGCGGGGGCCGATGACTACCTGGCGAAGCCTTTCGAACCTCAAGAGTTGCTACTTCGGATAAATGCTATCCTCCGGCGAGTGCCGAAGGAGGAAAACGGCGCCGTTGTGCCAAAGGTCCTGCATCTCGGGACGTTGCGCTACGACGTTGAAAAGGCCGAGATGTGGCAAGGTGATGCGCGCGTTCGGCTCACGTCAACGGAGGCGCAGTTGATGCGGATATTTTCGAGCCGCCCCGGCGAGCCGATCACACGCACGGAGCTCGTGGAAGAGCTGGGACGAGACGGCGGCCAAAGTCAGGAGCGGGCTGTGGACGTTCAGATCACGCGCCTGCGCCGCAAGGTTGAGGCCGACCCTAAGCAGCCGCGTTACCTGCAGACGGTGCGTGGGGCGGGATACATGCTTCAACCTGATTAATGGGTTCGTTTGCTGGGGCGGACCCTCCCACCTCCCTTCTGCGCCCTGCGGGCTTGAACATGAGGGGGCCGCGCTTCGCGCGGGGGGCTTGGGGCGGCCTTTCTATCCTCAAAGGCGGGTGCGCATGTTTGACAATATCGGATGCCTCCGGCGGAAGTATTTTTGAAACAAAGAAGGGTTGAGGTGGGCGAGCTTCTTTGTTTCAGAAGTACTTCGGGGAGCGCGAGGGGCTGGCCCCTCGTTGGTGTTGGGGAAAGATCATGGCGACTGCGTTGATTACTCATGAGGAGTGTCTGGGGCATGTGACCCCGCCTGGTCATCCTGAGCAGGTGGCGCGGCTTGATGCGGTGATGTCGGCCTTGGGGGGCATGGATGTTGAACGTGTGGCGGCGCCCTATGCGGCGGATGATGACATCCTGAGGGCGCATCCAGCGGCGCATCTTGCAGCGCTCCGGCGCGCTGCGCCCGAAGATGGTTGGGTGTCGCTGGATGCGGATACGCATATGTCGTCCGGGACCCTTGCAGCGGCGCTTCGCGCGGCCGGCGGCGCGGTCAAGGCCGTGGACATGGTGCTAGGCTCAAAGGTGCAAAACGCTTTTGTGGCCACGCGCCCGCCCGGGCACCATGCAGAGCGCGAAGTGGCCATGGGGTTTTGTTTCTTTGGCAATGTGGCCATTGCAGCCAAGCATGCGCTGGATCACCATGGCCTGTCGCGGGTTGCTATCGTGGATTTTGACGTCCACCACGGCAACGGCACGCAGGACCTGGTTGAGGATGATCCGCGCATCTTCTTTGCATCGTCTCACCAGATGCCGCTTTACCCTGGCACGGGCTATGCAAGCGAAACCGGGGTCGATGACAATGTGATGAACCTGCCCCTCGCGGATGGCGCTGGTGGAGACACATTCAGGGACATGTGGGAGGGTCATGTCTTTCCCGCGCTTGAGCGTTTTAAGCCAGAGCTCTTGATTATTTCCGCCGGGTTTGATGCCCATGCAAACGATCCATTGGCGGGGCTTTTGCTTGAGACCGAAGATTTCGCCTGGGTCACGGAAAGGCTCTGTTCGATCGCTGCGGAACTTTGCGGAGGCAAGGTGGTGTCGTGTCTGGAAGGCGGCTATGACTTGGAGGCACTGGGCGCGTCTGCGGCGGCCCATGTGAGCGCATTGATGGAGGCGGGTAATGGCTGACGCGGCAGTGGAAGATATGAGTTTCGAGGAGGCTATGGCCGAGCTGGAACAGGTCGTGGGTCAGCTGGAGCGCGGCGATGTGGCTCTGGAAGCGTCGATCGCACTCTACGAGCGCGGCGCGGCGCTCAAAGCCCATTGCGAGGCGAAGCTCAAAGCCGCCGAAGAAAAGGTGGCCGCTATTCAGCTGAGCGCCGATGGCACCCCCAGCGGCACCAAGCCTGTCGAAGGTTTGTGAGTGTTCCAGGACGACCTTAAGGCCGCGGCTGCGGCTGCTCAGGGCTGCATTTCAGATCATTTGGCAAGTTGGGGCGCGCTCCCAGTCGCAGAGGGCATGCGCTACGCCGTAGCGGGTGGGAAAGGACTGCGGGGGTATCTCGTGATCGAGGGCGCGCGTGTGCATGGTGTGGGCTTGGAGCGTGCCAAATTTTCGGCTGCCGCGATTGAAGCGCTGCATGCTTACTCGTTGGTCCATGACGATCTGCCCTGTATGGATGACGACGATCTTCGGCGCGGGCAGCCAACTGTTCATAAGAAGTGGGGCGAGGGCACGGCCGTTTTGGTGGGCGACGCATTGCAGTCGCTGGCTTTTGAGCTCGCAGCATCGCCGGAGGTTGGCGAAGGAGCGGTACGAGCAGAGCTGATCCTCACCTTGGCGAAGGCCGCAGGAGCCCAAGGAATGGTGCTAGGTCAGGCGCAGGACATCGCGGCAGAGACTGCTGGGCGACAACTGACGTTGGACGAAATCACCATGCTGCAGGGCAACAAAACAGGTGCATTGATCGAGTGGGCCGCGCAGGCCGGGCCCATCCTCGCGGGCGCAGATCGAGCCCCGATGGCCACCTATTCCCGGGCGCTAGGCCTTGCCTTTCAGATCGCCGATGACATCCTGGATATCGAAGGCGACGAGGCCGCTGTGGGTAAGGCGCTGCGCAAGGACGGCGCGGCGGGCAAGGCGACGTTCGTTTCGCTCCTAGGCCTCGACGGCGCTAAGGCCCGTGCCACGGAGCAGATCGAAGAAGCCTGTGATGCGCTGGCGCCTTATGGATCCGAGGCGGCATCGCTCAAAGAAGCAGCGCGCTTTGTCATTGAGAGACGGACGTGATCGATGGCCCCGGTGACGCCCTTTCTGGACCGTGTTACGACCCCCGCTGATCTGCGGGTGCTTACGGATTCTGAGCTGGGCGCGCTCGCGAATGAGTTGCGGGCGGAAACAATCGACGCGGTCAGCGTAACTGGTGGTCATTTGGGGGCTGGGCTTGGGGTCGTTGAGCTGACCGTTGCGCTGCACGCTGTCTTCGATACGCCGCAGGACAAATTGATTTGGGACGTCTCTCACCAGGCGTACCCGCACAAGATCCTCACGGGTCGTCGCGACCGGATTCGGACCTTGCGTCAGGCAGGCGGGCTGAGCGGTTTCACCCGCCGTGACGAGAGCGAGTTTGACCCATTTGGTGCGGCCCACGCGGGCACAGCGCTGAGTGCGGCGCTGGGTTTTGCCGGGGCGCGGGATGCCGGGCAGGATGTGGGCGAAGCGATCGCAGTGATCGGCGACGGTGCGATGAGCGCGGGGATGGTTTTTGAGGCGCTCAACAATCTGGGTGGCTCTCGAGTCTTCGTGATACTGAACGATAACGGGCGCAGCATCGCTGAACCGACCGGTGCTTTGGAAGCGCATTTCGCCGAGCTGCGGCGCGGTACTGAGGGATCTGCGTTTTTCGAGGCGCTGGGCCTGCGCTATTCCGGTCCGGTTGACGGACACGACATGGGTGCATTGCTCGAAGTGCTGCGCAGAGAAAAGGATCAGGCCGATGGTCCGGTCCTGATCCATGTGGTCACGCGCAAGGGGCACGGGTTTCCCCCGGCCGAGGCAGCGGCGGATAAGTGGCACGGCGTGTCAAAGTTCGATGCAGGCACCGGACAGCAGGCCAAGGCCGAGACGAAAGCGCCCAGCTACACGTCGGTATTTGCGGATGCGCTTATACAAGCCGCAGAGAGGGACCAGCGCATCTGTGCGGTCACAGCGGCCATGCCAGGCGGAACGGGGCTGGACCGATTTGCGGTGCGCTTCCCTGACAGGATGCACGACGTGGGCATTGCCGAACAGCACGCAGTGACCTTTGCTGCGGGTCTTGCGGCGGGCGGGATGCGCCCGTTCTGCGCGATATATTCGACGTTCCTACAGCGGGGCTATGATCAGGTTGTGCACGATGTGGCCCTGCAGGGATTGCCGGTAAGGTTCGCCATTGATCGTGCCGGGCTGGTGGGCGCGGATGGTCCGTCCCATGCCGGGGCCTACGATATCGGGTTCCTTTCGAACCTGCCGGGAATGGTGGTCATGGCCGCCGCTGATGAACGCGAGCTTGCAAGGATGGTCGCCACAGCTGCGAACTACGACTTGGGGCCAATTGCGTTCCGCTATCCGCGCGGCGCGGGCACAGGTGTGCCAATTGGCGCTGGCGAACCACTGGAGATCGGAAAGGGTCGTGTGATTAGGCGCGGGGAACGAGTGGCGGTATTGTCCCTTGGCACCCGCCTCGAAGCAATTGTCCACGCCTGCGATCGGCTCAAGGCCGGCGGAATTACACCGTCGGTCGTGGATGCGCGGTTTGTAAAGCCGTTGGATGAACGGCTGATCTCAGAACTAGTGAACGAGCACGGGGCATTGATCACTGTTGAGCAGGGCGCATCCGGCGGGTTCGGCGCGCAGGTGGCCCAATTTTTGGCCGAGCAGGGTGACTTTGACCGCGGGTTGCTGTTCAGACAGATGGTGTTGCCCGACCGGTTCATTGCGCAAGCCAATGTTGAGGCCATGTATGCCGAGGCAGGGCTGGATGCGGTGTCGATTGAAACTGTTATCGCCGAACTTTGGGAGGTTTCGGGATGAGCGTTCAGAGTTTTGAAACCGGTCGCGGCATCGACCCCTATGGGTTTGCGACCAAGACTTTCCGCTGGATCGTTTTCCTGCTGGCCGCATTTTACAGCGTCCACATGCTCGTGACGAGCGATTATAGCGAACCCATGGGCCCGTTCCGATATCTAACCTTTTGGGCGCTGCTCCTGAGCTTTTTCTGCGCGAGCCGCCTGCTCGCGTTCTCTGAAAAACGGTCGATACTGCGATGGGACCCTTTGATCGCTGCTGTAGCGGTAATCAACTTTATGGTCGTTTATCTCTACTGGTCGCTTTTTTTCGAGGACCCGAATTCGGTGTCGTCAGATGGCCAGTTGGGCGTGTGGTGGCGCGAATACTACCTGCATCTTCTAGGGCCGGTCCTAATGTGGATTGATGCGGTGTTCGTCAATCGCCCGTTCCGTCGTTTCATTCCATCGGCTGCAGTGCTCTTGGCGCTTGCCTTGGGTTATTTCGCGTGGATTGAACTCGTCGTTGGCCCGCTTAACGATACACCCATCGGGTCCGTGACCACAGGCCTGCCCTATCCGTTCCTGAACTCCATGGAGCTGGCCGAGCGTACGACGTTTTACGCTGTGAACTCCGGTGTGGCGTTGGCAATCCTCGCGGGTTTCTTCGCCATTGGTTGGGGGGTGACCCGCCTCGCCGGGGATCGCGTCTAGGCCACTAAGATTCGTTTGCAAGCAGGGCGGGGAGACCGTCCTTGTAGCTCGGGTAGAGCAGATCGACGCCTAGTTCCTCGCGTATGCGATCGTTTCGCACGCGTTTGCTTTCTGAATAAAAACTGCGGGCCATGGGCGTCATGTCTGCCGTTTCGAAGTCGACGGCGGGGGGAAGAGGAAGACCTAGCAGTTCGGCTGCGTGGGCAATTACGTCTTCCGGGGGTGCAGGGTCGTTGTCGCAGACATTGTAGATTGCTCCGGGATTCGGTTGGGCAATGGATGCGGCTAGAACCTGCGCGATGTCCTCGACATGGATGCGCGAGAATATCTGGCCTTGCTTGATGATCCGCCGCGCCGTTCCCGCGCGCACTTTCGAAAATGGCCCGCGTCCGGGTCCGTAGATACCTGCAAGCCGAAAAATGTGTGGCTCAAGTCCTGTGGCTTGCCAAGCGGCCTCAGCGTCTACCCGCATTTGCCCTCGCTTGGTCGCGGGGGTAAGGGGCGCGGCTTCATCTACCCAAGCCCCACCATGGTCTCCATACACACCCGTTGTTGACAGATAGCCCACCCACTCTGGCTGCGCGGCGCTAAGTGCAGCGCCATAAGCAGAGAGAAAAGGATCACCGCCTTCGCCCGGCGCAGCCGACATCAGAATGTGCGTCGCCACCGCGATGTCTGCGGTGAGATTTTCGTCAGGCGTGACACGTGCCTCTATACCATCGGCCTTTAGCGCCTCAGCTTTCTCAGGCGATCGCGTAGTGCCTATGATCCTCCATTCCTGCGGCAAGAGCAGATGTGCAAGCGCGCGCGCAGAGTAACCATGGCCGAATGAAAGCAGTGTTTTCATGCCGTCACTCCTGCGCGGTTGCGAAAGCATTGTCAAAGCCGGGTCAACCGTCCAACCTGCTCGGGCGAGGTAAAGATGGCAAAGAAACCGGGTTTGAAGACAGCCTACGGGCTGGATGGGGTCGAAGACGTTAAAGCGCTCTATCGCGACTGGGCAGAAAGCTATGACGATGGCTTTGCCGAAGCACGGGGCTACGATCTGCATCGCATCGTGGCCGAAGGATACCATGCAGCTGGCGGCGAGGGGCCCGTTCTGGACGTTGGCGCGGGCACCGGCCTGGTCGGGGAGGTGCTCGCGAAGCTAGGTATTGGACCCGTCGACGGCACCGATATTTCACCTGAGATGCTGGAGGTAGCCGCAGCGAAAGGGTGCTATGCGCGCACGTTCGTGGCCGACATTACGCAGCCCACCGCGGTATTTGATGATACTTATTGCGGAATTGTGAGCGCGGGAACGTTTACACTGGGCCATCTCGGCCCCGGGCCGATAGCAGAGCTTATTCGCATCACCCGTCCTGGCGGCTTGGTGGCGCTGACCATCAATGCGCAGCACTGGGAAGAGGCCGGATTTGAATCAGCTATTCGTCAGTTGGGCGATCTGGTTGCTGATGTGCAGCGGCGGAGTGTCCAGATCTATGCTGCAAGCGCTGACCATGATCACGCCGCTGATATAGGATATCTAACACTTCTTCGGGTGCTTTAGACCCTGTTTCCAGTAGGTTCAGCGACCCTTCCAAACGGGATCGCGCTTCTCCGCAAAGGCGCGTGCGCCTTCAAGCTGGTCCTCAGAACTATAGAGCACATCAACAGTTCGCAGTTGGCGATTGGTGATCCGGTTCATAGCGTCCTGGAACTTTGAGTCCTCTGCATCGCGCACGACTTCTTTGATTGCCGCATAGACCAAGGGAGGACCAGACGCGATAAGGCGCGCCAGCTCCCAAGCTTGTTCCATCAGCTCTTCGCCGGGGTATTGATGGTTGACCAGCCCCCATCCCATGGCTTCCGACGTGTCGAACCAGCGCCCTGTCAGCAGCAACTCCATGGCGATGTGATAAGGAATGCGTTTTGGTAATTTGATCGACGCCGCATCGGCGACCGTACCTGATCGAATTTCGGGCAGCGCAAAAGTCGCATGTTCAGCGGCCAAAATGATGTCCGCCGACAATGCAAGTTCAAGCCCGCCGCCGCAGCAGATCCCGTTGACAGCAGCGATAACAGGTTTGTTCATGTCGCGCAGCTCTTGCAGCCCGCCGAACCCGCCAACGCCGTAGTCGCCGTCTACCGCGTCCCCGTCATTGGCGGCTTTCAGGTCCCAACCGGGGCAGAAGAACTTTTCGCCCGCTCCGGTAACGATCGCCACGCGAAGCTCAGGGTCATCTCGAAAGGCGGCGAAAGTGTCCCCCATGATGCGTGAAGTCGCGAGGTCGATGGCGTTTGCCTTGGGACGGTCCAACGTGATTTCCAAAATCACGCCCTCGCGCCTGGTTTTTACGGGGCTGTCTGTCATCAGGCAGGGGCCTTTCGGATCAGGGCGTCGACGGCAACTGCCGCCGTCGCAGTGCAAATCAGAGGGTTGATTTCAACCTCTTCAAGAGTGCCACGGTTGTCCAGAACGTAAGTCTGAAGGGCCTCAATGGCATCGAGCACTGCTGCAATGTCCACCGGCTGCTCGCCGCGATAACCGCGGAATTGAGGTGCGATTCTTAGACTCATCAGTGCGGTTTCTATCTGGTCTCTCGAGGCAGGTACCAAAACGCTCGCGCGGTCGTCCAAGAGTTCCGTCAGCGTACCGCCAGCGGCCACCGTCAAAAGGAAGCCATGTGCGGGATCTCGCGCTACGCCCACGAGCAATTCCACAATGCCACCACCGATCATCTCTTCGATCCACAGAGGCCCGTCCGCAAGGGTTTTTACCGCGTCGGCTAGCGCACTGTGCGAGACACCCAAAGCCAGCCCTGCGGCTCCGGTTTTGTGGGCCAGACCGAGTACCTTGACGGCCATGGGTGCAGCCAGTTCTAGCGCTGCTGCGGCCGCGTCGTCGTGCGAAGCCTGTACACCTTTGGGAACCGACAGGCCATACTTTGACAAATCGGCCTTGGCCTCAGACTCTGTGAGAGTGCGCGGCTCCTTAGGCGATCCAGGTATCGCCACGGGCATCAAAGCCGGTTCACACTTGCCTGCCATAGCTTCGATCGCATCCATTGCGTGATCAAGGCCGCTCAATGGCAAGACGCCTGCCTCCATCAACCGTTGTGCCGTTGCCTCTGGGAGAAGTTCCGGCAGAGACGCACAAACCGCATATCTCGCTCCCGTTATCTGAGCCGCAGCGATGGCGGCGCGGGTGGCGATCTCCCAGTCTGATGGATCGCACATATCTGCCCGTGGGTAGTCCAGGATGATGAGCGTGAGGTCGATTTTCGGGTCAGCCATTGCCGCCCAAGCGCGCGTCATGGCTGCCTCATCGCGCCAAATGTAAGTGTGGTAGTCCAGCGGGTTCGCTAGAGCGACCATCGAGCCCAAAGCGTCACGCAAACCGACAGATTGGTTATTGGAAAGGGCCGGAAATTCCAGATTTCGACCATGGGCAGTGTCGGCGGCCAGCGCCGCTTCACCACCGGAGCAAGAGATACTAGCGATGTTGCCACTCGGCAGCGTCCCAAAAAGGTGCCCGATCTTCAGGGCTTCAAGAAACGCTGGCAGGCTATGCAACCTAGCGATGCCTAAACGCCTTAAGAACGCATCAGCTCCAGCATCCGCACCGGCCAGCGATGCGGTATGCGAAACTGCGGCTGCCTGTGCCTGCTCGGAGCGCCCAGATTTGAATGCTACCAGAGGTACACCTCTGGCACGGGCCTTGGCAGCAAGCGCCTCCCATTCCCGCAAATCTCCAAACCCTTCGATGTGTAGTCCCAGCGCGGTGATGCGCGTATCCTCTAGCAATGAAGCTGCAATCGCCGCCTGGCTGGTTTGGGCCTGATTTCCGCAAGTGACGACCATAGCCACAGGAAGCCCCCGTAACTGCATGGACAAATTGATCGCGATGTTTGAACTCTGCGTCAGGATTGCTACGCCGCGTTCCACGGGTCTCAGCCCGTGCTGGTCGGGCCAGATAGCGCATTGGTCCAACGCATTTAGAAACCCATAGCAGTTAGGCCCGAGGATCGGCATATCCCCGGCGGCGGTGATGAGCTTTGTCTGCAGGTCATTACCTGTTGCATCTTCTGCCGCGGCCTCAGAAAACCCAGAGGCAAAACAGATCGCGCCCCCCGCTGATAAGTCTCGCAACTTCGCGACAACATTCAAGGTGATGTGCCGATTGACGCCGACGAATGCTGCGTCGATCGGCGCATCAATTTCCTCCAAGCTCGAGACCGCAGGAAGCCCTGCAATCTCATCCCTGGAAGGATGCACCGGTATGATCTGTCCGCCATACTTCAAGGACTTGGCAGCAACAACAATGCCCTCGCACCAGGCGCCGCCTCCGATGACCGCAACGGTGCGCGGTGCAAACAGCCTACTCAAATCACGCACCGCAACCCCGCTCCACATTGCCAAGTAAAACGAGTCTTAAGGGTCTTACATTGATCGCCCGAGCATCCCTTCTTTGTTTCAGAAATACTTCGGAAAGCGCGAGGGGCTGGCTCCTCGCAATGGGTGTGGCGGTCGCTTGCAAGGCTAGGCGCCCAAAGGCCGCAGGAGGTCACGGCTGATTATGTGTCGTTGGATTTCGCTGGTCCCATCCCAAATGCGTTCCACACGCGCATCACGCCAGAAACGCTCTAATGGGTAGTCGTCCATAAGACCCATCCCGCCATGGATCTGGATTGCGGCGTCTGTGACGCGTGCCAGCATTTCCGACGCATAAAGTTTCGCGGAGGCGATCTCCCGGTTCGCGGGCAGTCCTTTGTCCAGGCGGTCAGCCGAGGCCAGCGTTAACAGATCGGCAGCGTCGATTTCGGTAACCATGTCGGCGAGCTGAAAGCTCACACCCTGGAACTTACCTATCTTCTGTCCGAATTGTTCCCGCTGAGCAGCGTAGTCGAGAGCGTAGTCAAACGCGCGGCGCGCGCGCCCCACAGACATCGCAGCAACAGTGATCCGCGTGGCATAGAGCCATGTATTCATCACCGCAAACCCGCCATCGACCTCGCCCAGAACAGCCTCTTTCGGCAGACGGCAATCGTCAAAGTCGAGAACCATGTTCTTGTAGCCGCGATGGCTCACCGATTTGTAGCCGTCCCGGATCGTGAAGCCGGGGTGCCCCCGATCCACGAGGAAACACGTAATCCGTTTTTTTAGTCCTTTTTCCGTCATATCTTCGCCTGTAGCGACGAAGACGATGATGAAATCCGCGTGCTCGGCTCCTGAGATAAAGTGCTTGGTCCCGTTGATGATCCAGTCATCACCATCACGACGCGCCGCGCATTTCATGCCGCGTACGTCCGAACCTGCACCGGGTTCTGACATGGCCAGGGCGTCCATCTTTTCGCCTTTTACAGCAGGCATCAGGTAGCGCTCAATCTGCTCGCCTTTACAGGCCATGAGGATGTTCTGAGGACGACCGAAGAAGTGGTTGAGCGCCATCGAACCGCGACCGAGCTCCCGTTCCACCAAGGCGAATTCCACGTGGTTAAGGCCAGCACAGCCCACGGATTCAGGGAAATTGCATGCGTAGAATCCTAGGTCGATCGTCTTCTTTTTGATTTCCTGGGCGATGTCCTCCGGAACCTCACCAGTACGCTCAACCAGGTCTTCGTGCGGATAGATCTCGTTCTCCACGAAGCTGCGGACGGTGTCCGCAATCATTTGCTGCTCGTCGCTCAACCCGTAGATCATCGTCATCTCCCTGATGCTCGCGCGGAAGATAGGGGCAGACAGGGCATTTATCATGCGATATGCGCCCAGATCATGCAGATCACGGTCGCCCTGTATTCTCGTTTCTCGAACTTATGTTTGGCCAACACGCTGGAACCGCTGCGTGCGGCCAATGACCTTAGCAGGCGCGAGCTCTTCTCTTGGCATGTGGTGAGCCTCGATGGTGCGCCGGTCGTGTCATCCTCGGGGCTCGAGATTGCCGTCAACGGCGCGCTTCGTGATGCGCGAGGTGACCTTCTGGTCGTGCTCCCGTCTTATGGCTTTCTCGATCAGGCAACGCCGGCTGGTCGTGCTGCGCTCAGGTCAGCCGCGCCACGCTTTGCCACCTTGTGTGGCTTTGACATGGGCGGATGGCTCTTGGCAGACGCAGGCCTGCTAGATGGCCACAAGGCCACAGTTCACTGGGATGAACTGGAGGCATTCGCCGAAACATTCCCTGACGTCGACGCCCGTCGTGATCGTCATGTCTGGTCCGGTAACCGGCTTACGTGCGCCGGCGCAGCGGCAGTTCTGGACGTGATGTTCGAACTGGTCGAACGCCAAGGCGGCCCTGCGTTGCGGTTGGATTTGGCGCTTCTTTTCGTTCAACCCGGCGCGGCAGGTAGACCTGGTGCACCCGGCGCCGGTTCGCGCAAGGTGGCGAAGCTCCTTGAATTCATGGGTGACAATTTGGAGGAACCTCTGCCGCTTTCCCAAATCGCCAGTCAGACTGGCCTTTCGCTTCGGGGCTTGGAAAGGCTTACTCGAGAAAAGCTGGCGACATCTCCGGCCGCGCTCTACCGGCGACTACGCCTGCTGAAGGCACGCAAGCTTGCCCAGGATACTGACATGGCAATCACTGAAATCGCCCTTCGTACCGGTTATGCCGATGCTTCGGCCATGACCCGGGCATTTCGCCAGGAATTTGGCCAGCCACCAAGAGCCTTTCGCTCTCGGTGAGCGCCTCGCGCCGCGGGCGGCGCGCTCCTCTATCTCTATTCCTGATTGAGGCGGGCTGGCCCACGATGAGGAAATCAGGGTAGGATTTCTGGATGCTGTCAGGTGACTTTGCGAAAGCGCAGAGGCTTAGTGTTGGCACGCAGCACCAAACCCTTTGCTTCTAGATCGAGTTGCACACACTTCATCCACCAACCAGCTTTTTCGCCGCCGGGAAAAACTTCCTGATCGAGCGTCTTGAGCAGTTCTGACTTCATCTCCGCAGCTGTCTTACCGGGTGCGTCGGTCGCAAGCGCACCCAACAAAGCGTCGCGCATGGCTTGGTACTTAGCCCTGTCAACATCAGTCACATAGTTAGGGGCGTTTATGTTTTGAACTTCTATCTTGTCGCTCACGGTTTGCACCGATCAGTGGTTGTTTGTGCTGTTGCCGGCGGCTCCCACCCTTCCTTCACATTAGAAGATGTCAGGGCGAGAGTTTTGGTTGCAAATGATAGGTGAGCGCCATGCGAATAAGGTGTCGGACCGCCTCACTTGGCACAGGCTTGGCGGGGTCCAGGATCGCTGCGCGGTTTCCCTCGATCCGGATAGACGCCGGGGCGAGGGCTCGAAACGCATCCATCACGCCGGATTGGCAATGGGTGAATAACGCGGGCTCACCGTCCTTCGTGCAGGCAAGCCTGAGTGTTGTTCCGGTTTTTGGATGGTGAGTGACGTAACTTGGCTGTCCCCATTTGAGGCACTCATCAACCATTCCGACGTCTGGCGCCTTGGCCTCTTGCAGGACCAGCTCACGGATTTCCAAAAGAATGGAGCGTGCCGCTAATGGCATGGCGCCATATGCGCCAATAACCTCTTTGCTGGGGTTTCTAGGTTGCATAGGTAGAACCGTCTTCGTCCAAGATTGCCTTAAGTTCCTCCAAATGCCGCTCATCCTGTTCTGGGTAGTCTTCTAGCTCCCGGGCGGTCTTTTCAGCCACTTCATGGGGCAACACCCTAAGCGGCTTGCCCGTTTGCAGCGCTAGGATGTATGTCATTGCCGCCCGTTCGAAATAATACATCCGATTGAAGGTTTCAGCGACGGTGTCGCCGATGATCAGGATGCCGTGGTTGCCCATGATCATGACCTTTTTCTTTGGGTCACTGAACAAGCTTGCGCAGCGTTCGCCCTCTTCTTCAAAGGCGAGGCCGCCATATTGTTCATCGATCACATAGCGACCATAGAAGGTGGCACAATTCTGATCCACAGGCGGCAGATTGGAATCTTCTAGGGACGCTAGCGCCGTGGCATAGGGCGAATGCACATGCATGGCGCAACGAGCGTGCCGGCAATGACGGTGGAGGCCGCCGTGGAGGCCCCATGCCGTTGGGTCCGGCGCGTCCGGTTGGTTCATCGTTTCCGGGTCGTTTGAGTCCACAACGATCAGATCGGACGCCTTGATGCGCGAAAAGTGTTTTTGGTTCGGGTTCATGAGGAAGCGGGTGCCGTCCTCATTGATCGCCAAGGAAAAGTGGTTCGCGACGGCCTCATGCAGGTTCAGCCGCGCCGTCCAGCGAAACGCTGCGGCGAGGTCCACACGTTCCTGCCAATTTTCGATATTGGGGCGAAATTCAGTGACGGACATGGCGCGGCGACCTCTTGGCTGTGTTCCTTACACAGTGTGACTGCACGGACGCGGACGTCAATTCCAGCAGCGGCAAAGGATGTGTCGGTTTCACGAAACTATGCGTCAGGGGGTTGCATCCGGTGGGGTTCTGAGGCCCTTTGGGCCATGGAACACCCCTCTCTCAAAAGCTGGGCCGACGCGGCCCCTACATTGGTCGCTGTAGCGGCAGGCCGTGCACCTGCGGATCGCGTGATCCGCGGCGGCAAAGTCGTGAATGTTCACACGCGAGAGGTACTCGATTGGGAAGTGGCGATTGCCGAAGGGCGGTTTGCTTATGTCGGACCGGACGCGTCGCATTGCATTGGGCCGGACACGGACGTCACTGACGCGGCGGGTCGCTACCTGATCCCGGGTCTGTGTGACGGGCACATGCATATCGAGTCGGGCATGCTGACCCCCGCAGAATTCGCCGCCGCGGTGATCCCCCACGGGACCACGACCATGTTCACCGATCCCCATGAAATTGCCAATGTGCTTGGCCTCGAAGGTGTGCGGATGATGCATGACGAGGCGCTCATGCAGCCGGTGAACATCTTTACCCAGATGCCATCTTGCGCCCCCTCTGCGCCGGGTCTGGAGACGACGGGTTTCGAGATCAGCGCAGAAGATGTGGCCGAGGCGATGACTTGGCCGGGCATTATCGGCCTGGGTGAGATGATGAATTTTCCCGGTGTTGTGAACGGCGATGCCCAGATGCTGGCAGAGATCGCGGCAACCCAACGGGCGGCTAAGACGGTGGGGGGGCACTATGCTTCCCCTGACCTGGGCCCCGCCTTCCATGCCTATGCGGCAGGCGGCCCGGCCGATGATCACGAAGGCACCTGCGAGGACGACGCAATCGCACGTACGCGGCAGGGCATGCGCGCGATGCTTCGGCTCGGGTCCGCCTGGTACGACGTCGAAAGCCAAATCACGGCGATTACCGAACGCGGCATGGATCCGCGAAACTTCATCCTCTGCACAGATGACTGTTTCGCGGGAACCCTGGTGGAAGAGGGGCACATGAACCGTGTCGTCCGTCACGCAATCGCCTGCGGCTGTGACCCCCTTGTCGCATTGCAGATGGCGACCGTGAACACGGCTACCCACTTTGGCTTGGAGCGGGAACTCGGATCGATCGCGCCCGGCCGCCGCGCTGATGTGATCGTGACTTCCGATCTCACAGCGTTGCCGATTGAGGAAGTGATCGCCCATGGGCGCACCCTCGCCAAAAACGGTGAGATCACCGTCAGCTGCCCGCACTACAACTGGCCCGACGCCGCACGACGGACTGTGCACATGGGTGCAGAAAAGACGGCTAGTGATTTTGAGATTGCCGCGCCGGATGGTGCAAATCGCGTGACTGCGCGCGTCATCGGCGTGGTGGAAAATCAGGCCCCGACCAAGGCGCTTTCCGCAGACTTGCCCGTGAAGGATGGTTTGGTGGAAGCCGAAGGCGAGGTATGCCAGATCGCGCTGGTCGAAAGGCACCGCGCGACCGGGGGCGTCACGAACGCCTTTGTTTCGGGATTTGGGTACAAAGGACCCATGGCCATGGCCTCCACGGTCGCCCATGACAGCCACCATATGATCGTGGTCGGAACAGACCGCGCCAACATGGCGTTGGCGTCTAACCGTCTCGCCGAGGTTGGCGGCGGCATGTGCGTATTCCGCGATGGGAAGGAAGCAGCCCTCGTGGAGCTCCCCATCGCCGGGCTGATGTCAGATGCCCCCGCTGCGGAGGTCGCAGCCAAGGCGGATGCGATCATCGGCGCGATGAAAGACGCCGGTTGCACGCTAAATAATGCAAATATGCAGCACTCTCTCCTCGCGCTTGTCGTGATACCAGAGCTCAGGATCAGCGATCTGGGCCTCGTGGATGTCCGCAGCTTTGAGTTGGTGCCGCTGTTCGAGGAAGAGACATGAAGAAGAACAAGACCCTCCCCATCGCGACGCCGGATGTGCCCGAAGCTACTTATTTCGAGGATGCCGAGGCCGCTGTTGACCGGTTGGAGGAACTCTACAAACTGGCGACCCGGTTCTTGTGCGAGAGCTTTGTCGGCGCACTGAGCGGCGTCGTGCCTGACTCCCGCTATCGGGCATTCTACCCTGAAATCCGGGTATCCACGGCAAGCTATGCTAGCATCGACTCACGCCTGTCCTTTGGCCATGTTGCCGAACCCGGCGTTTATGCAACGACTGTAACGCGGCCCGATCTGTTTCGCGGATACCTCACTCAGCAGATCAACCTGCTCATGGAAAACCATGGCATTCGTGTTCAGGTAGGGCCATCGGACACACCAATGCCGGTGCATTTTGCCGTCGCGCAGGAAAAAGACATCGTTGTACCCGAACAGGGATCCACCCCGTTCACGTTGCGAGACGTGTTCGATGTCCCGGATCTCAGCACTACGAACGACAAAATCGTCAACGGCAGCGATTTTACATATTCCGACGGCGCCGCACCGCTGGCCCCGTTTACGGCCCAGCGGGTCGACTACTCTCTGGCGCGCCTGTCGCACTACACCGCGACCGATCCCGAGAATTTCCAGAACCACGTCCTTTTCACGAACTACCAGTTCTACGTGGAAGAATTTGAGGCCTATGCGCGTCACATGCTGGCTGATCCCAAGAGCGGCTACACCAGCTTTGTGGCGACCGGAAATCAGGAAATCACCACTGCTGACGGCGAAATCGTGACCCCGGCCAAGCTGCCCCAGATGCCTACCTATCATCTGAAGCGGCCAGGCAATGCAGGGATCACTTTGGTCAATATCGGTGTCGGGCCTTCTAACGCCAAAACAGCGACGGACCACATAGCGGTGCTAAGGCCCCACGCCTGGCTGATGGTGGGCCACTGCGCCGGCCTCAGAAACTCTCAATCCCTTGGCGATTTCGTTCTGGCCCACGCCTACCTACGCGAAGACCATGTGTTGGATGATGACCTACCGGTCTGGGTGCCGATCCCGGCGCTCGCCGAGATCCAGACATCTCTGGAGCAGGCCGTAGCCGAGGTCAGTGGAGTAGAAGGATATGAGCTCAAGCGGCTCATGCGAACGGGCACCGTTGCAACGATCGACAACCGAAACTGGGAACTGCGCGATCAATCGGGCCCGGTGCAGCGACTGAGCCAATCTCGGGCGATCGCGCTCGACATGGAAAGCGCCACGATCGCGGCGAATGGCTATCGTTTTCGCGTCCCATACGGCACATTGCTTTGCGTCTCTGACAAACCCCTTCACGGCGAGTTAAAACTGCCTGGCATGGCCACAGATTTTTACCGAACTCAGGTCGCGCGGCATCTTCAGATCGGTATTCGGGCTATGGAAATACTGCGCGAAATGCCTCTGGAGCGCATTCACAGTCGGAAATTGCGCTCTTTCGAGGAGACTGCGTTCCTCTAAATTCACTTTTTGCCCTACAAAATGGCAGTATTTAAGGGAAATCGCTCACTAATTGTTGTGGGGGACCCGCAAATACCGCTAGAGTCGCCCTATGAGGCCCGAGATGTGGGCAGTGAAGGAGTTAATATGGCCAAACCAATGACCAAGACCCAACTCGTGGCCGCACTGGCAGATGCGATGGGCAGCGACAAGAAGTCCGCAGCAGCAGCTCTGGACGCAGTATGCGGTGTGATCACCAGCGAAGTTTCCGGCGGCGGTGCCGTCACGCTTCCCGGCGTTGGCAAAATCTACTGCCGCGAGCGCCCCGAGCGTATGGTCCGCAACCCTGCCACGGGTGAGCAGATCAAGAAAGATGCCGACAAGGTTGTCAAAATGACGATCGCCAAAGCGCTCAAGGATAGCGTCAACGGCTAAGCTCGACCAATAGCTATTCAAAGGCCGCCCGCTTAGCCGCTGGGCGGCCTTTTCTATTCCTGAGAAAGGCGAGGCATGGACCCCGTTCTCTTCTGGGCCTTTGTGGCAACCACGCTCGTATTCACCACTGTGCCCGGTCCATCGGTTGCGCTTGCATCCGCCCAGGCCGTGCGTTTCGGGCGTCGCGCAGCATTCATGACCGTTGCCGGTGATGCGCTGGGCACAGTCGTCCACATTGTCATCGCCACATTGGGCTTGCGCGCACTCATCGGCCTGTCGGAGGTCGTCCTCCCCTGGCTACAGATCGCAGGGGGTGCCTACATCTTGTTGCTTGCACTGCAAGGATTGCGGCCGTGTGACGCTGCCGCCCCGCCACCAGCCGCGCGGGCGACTTTCTGGACCGGATTTTTCGCCTGTGTGACCAACCCTAAGGCTATCGCCTTCTTTGTCGCGCTCTTTCCTGGCTTCATCTCTCCTGAACATGGTGTCGTCTTCCAGGTACTCGTCTACGGGACGATCTTTTTGGTCATCGACGCCGCCTCGATCCTGATCTACGCCCTTTTGGCCGAAGCCGCTTTCCGCCGCACGGTGAGCCGCTGGTTCCGCGTCGAACTGCTCAGCAGCATGGGATTATTCGGCGTGGGTCTTGCCATGGTAATCAAGGGATATCGGGAGTTGCCCGGTCGCTAGAGCGCGCGTAAGGCCCAGCCATGGACATTCGTGCGATCCTTCTCGGCCTGATCTTTGCTTTCGCATGGTCATCGGCCTTTACCTCTGCCCGGATCATCGTGGCTGAGGCGCCGCCGATCCTGATCCTGTCCTTCCGGTTCTTCCTGTCCGGGATCATCGCCTGCGCCATTGCCTGGTGGCTTGGCCAGTCCTTTCGCCTGACGCGTCCCCAGTGGCGCGCGACGATCATCTTCGGCGTCTGCCAGAACGCACTCTATTTGGGTCTGAATTTCGTCGCCATGCAGTGGATCGAGGCATCGCTGGCTGCGATTATCGCCTCTGCAATGCCTCTGATTGTAGCGCTCGCGGGCTGGATGGTTTTTGGCGACCGCGTGGGTCCGTTGGGGCTTGCTGGTCTTCTCGCCGGCATGGCGGGTGTCGCGCTGATCATGGGAGTGCGGCTGACAGGCGGGGCAGATCTGTTGGGCATCGCCTTTTGCGTAATCGGTGTGCTCGCGCTGGCGGCTGCAACGTTGTCGCTCAGGACCGCGTCGAGCGGGGGAAACTTCATGGTGATTGTGGGTCTCCAAATGATCATCGGAGCGGTGATCCTGCTTCCCCCAGGTCTCGCTCTTGAGAGCTGGGACGTGACGTGGTCGCTGACCCTGATCGCCGCCTTCGTCTACACGACCCTCGTGCCCGGATTGCTCGCCACAATCATCTGGTTCGAACTTGTGAACCGAATCGGCGCAGTAAAGGCCGCCACCTTTCACTTCCTGAATCCGTTCTTCGGCGTCGCCGTTGCGGCGGTGTTGTTGGGGGAGGCTTTGGGATGGCTCGATATCCTCGGTGTCGTCGTCATCACGCTGGGCATTTGGGCCGTGCAGGTGTCACGCCAGAACACGACACGGTGAAGACGGCGCGCCGTTGCTGACAGCGCCGTCACATTCCGCCAATGACTCATTGTGGACTTGCTGTTTGGATATCTCGCCGGGGTGCTGACCCTGATTAACCCCTGCGTGGTGCCGGTATTGCCCATTGTGCTGGCTACGGCCTTACAAGCGTCGAAATGGGGACCTGTAGCGCTGGCAGCTGGCATGAGCCTTGCTTTTGTGACGCTGGGTGTCACCGTGTCTGCCTTCGGGCGTGCGCTGGGGGTCGACGAGGTCATGATTGCAAATGCCGGTGCCGTGTTGATGATAACCTTCGGCGTCGTCCTGCTCGTACCACGGTTTTCTGAGAGCTTTGCGACCGCAACAGGCGGGTTTGCTGGACGTGCCGACGCAGGCCTCGACGATGTAGATCGTGGGTCCCTGCGCGGACAGTTTCTCACCGGCATTCTCCTTGGCGCAGTGTGGAGTCCCTGCGTCGGCCCCACCTTGGGCGGCGCAATCGCGCTGGCTTCAACGGGCGAAAGCCTGCTCTGGGTCACGGCCATCATGGCTAGCTTTGCGCTTGGCGTCTCAACCATCATTTTGGTGCTCAGCTACGGTGCTCAATCAGCCCTTCGGTCCAGGAGGGCACTGATGCAACGGCTCGCGGTTTGGGCACGTCCCGCCACCGGCGTGATCCTGATACTCGTTGGCCTCGGCATCCTGTTCAAGGTTCACCACGTAATTGAAATATGGGCTCTGGAGACGCTGCCCTATTGGTTACAGGACCTCTCGGTCCGATTTTGAGGGAGATTGACATGAAACGACGCGCATTCCTCGCCGCTACGGCGGCCGCAACACTGGCCCCGGCTCTGGCCTCGGCTTCTACTGGCTGGGTCGAGTACATCCCGGGCCTTGTCAAAAAGCGTCTAGCCGCCGGTGAAACGGTCTTCCTCGATATCGGGGCGGCATGGTGCACGACCTGCAAAAGTCAGGAACGCACGATCAACGCGCTCAAATCCGAGAATCCGGCCTATGGGAAGGCTGTGACCTTCATCCATATGGATTGGGACAAATACGGCCGCGGAGAGCTTGCAACCGAACTCAACGTGCCCCGCCGCTCGACGCTTATCGTTCTGAAAGGCGACGCAGAGCTTGGCCGCATCGTCGCCGGCACCCGACGCGCTGACATTCAGGCCCTCATGGACGTCGCACTTACCGCAGCGTCTGCTTAATCGCTTCTTTGTTTCAAATACACTTCGGGGGTCGTGGGGGCAGGCCCCCACTCCGGACCTAGCCGATCTGTCCGAGGCTGTCGCCCGATGCGCTGCCCGTCTGCCCGCGGTTCATCAAAACATGGTCCAGAAGGACACAGGCCATCATCGCCTCGCCAACCGGCACCGCGCGGATACCGACACAAGGGTCATGGCGACCCCTGGTGATAATCTCCGCCTCATCACCTGCCTTGGTGATGGTTTTGCGAGGGGTCAGGATCGACGAGGTGGGTTTGACCGCAAAGCGCACCACGATGTCCTGGCCCGTCGAGATACCACCCAGGATCCCGCCCGCGTGGTTTGAGTTAAACACCGGGCCTTCGGGGCCCATGGTGATCTCGTCCGCGTTGGCATCCCCGGTGAGCGCGGCGGCGGCCATGCCCTCGCCGATCTCGACGCCCTTCACCGCGTTAATCGATAGCATCGCGGCCCCGAGCTCGGTATCGAGCTTTCCGTAGATCGGGGCCCCTAGTCCCGGCGGTGCGCCGCGTGCGGCGACTTCGATCACAGCTCCACAGCTATTGCCTGACTTGCGCAATCCATCGAGATAAGCCGCCCAATCCTCGGCCGCTTGCGCGTCGGGCGTCCAGAAAGGGTTCGCGTCGATTTGTTCCCAGTCAAAGCTTGCTCGGTCAATCTCGTGCGGGCCCATCTGGACCATGTAGCCTTTGATCTCCATTTCAGGCGCCAGCATCGCCAGGGCGGCGCGGGCCAGGCCCCCGGCGGCAACGCGCGCGGCGGTTTCGCGGGCTGACGACCGCCCGCCGCCACGATAGTCGCGGATACCGTATTTTTGGAAATAGGTAATGTCGGCATGACCCGGGCGGAATTTCTCGGCGATGTCGCCGTAGTCCTTGGACCGCTGGTCGGTGTTCTCGATCAAAAGCTGGATCGGCGTGCCCGTCGTGACACCCTCAAAGACACCCGACAGGATGCGTACCTGATCGGGTTCCTTGCGCTGGGTAGTGTATCGGTTTTGGCCGGGTTTGCGCTTGTCCATCCAGACCTGAAGCGCCTCTTCCGTCACGGGCACGCCAGGTGGGCAGCCGTCGACAGTGGCGCCGAGGGCGGGCCCATGGCTTTCGCCCCAAGTGGTGACGCGGAAAAGGTGACCGAAAGTGTTAAAGCTCATGCCCCGCCTTTACCGGGGAGGGGGACGCCCGGCAAGACGCGCGCGCAAACCCGACGCTGCCTTTTCCAAGGCACCGGTTAATCGGTCGACGGCAAGAACAAGGAAGGTGGTGAGCCAGATCGGCATGTCACCGGCGGTGGCGATGCCATAGGCAAAGTAGACGGCCCAGATAATGGCCAGTTCAAAGCAAAATACGATTAGACGCGTTCCCCCAAGGGAGCCTCCTTTCTCTCAGATTTTCAGGATGGAGTGCCCTTAACATAATTCGCAGCGAATATCCAGACTAGTGGGCGGCTAAAACACTGGAAATCCGCTAAAAAATTCGGTTTCTGGCGAACTTCACGCCTTCTGCTTGCTCCGCCCGCCGATCTGTCTATTTTGCGCCTTACCTCGGGGTGCCTGCCATGTGCAGGCTGAGATGCCGAAAGGCGGACCCGTAGAACCTGAACCGGCTAACACCGGCGGAGGGAAGGTACGCTCCAAAGGCGAATACACCTTCGTTCCGCGATTTGGAGGATATGATGAGAAAACTCTCTTTGATCGCAGGACTAATGCTTGGCACGGCGGCCTATGCCGACACGCCCGTCCTGACCGTTTACACCTATGACAGCTTCGTTTCCGACTGGGGCCCGGGCCCTGCGGTCGAAGAAGCTTTCGAAGCCGTCTGCGGCTGCGACCTTGAGCTCGTAGGTGCGGGCGACGGTGCGGCGCTCTTGGGTCGTGTGCGGCTCGAAGGCGAACGCTCTGACGCCGACGTTGTGTTGGGCCTCGACACCAACTTGACGGCGGCAGCGGCCGAAACCGGCCTTTTCGCGCCCCACGCAGTTGAGGCCAACTATGATTTGCCCATCGACTGGGTCGACGAGACCTTCGTCCCCTATGACTGGGGCTATTTCGCCTTTGTCGGCAATGCCGGGGCCGACGCCCCAGCTGACTTCAAAGCGTTAGGTGCCTCAGACAAGACCATCGTGATCCAGGATCCACGGTCCTCGACGCCGGGTCTGGGTCTTCTGCTGTGGGTCAAGGCGGCTTACGGTGATGAGGCCCCCGCCGTTTGGGAAGCGCTATCTGACAACGTGCTGACTGTCACCAAGGGCTGGTCCGAAGCCTACGGCATGTTCCTTGAAGGAGAGGCCGACATGGTGCTGTCCTACACCACGTCGCCCGCCTATCACCTGATTGCGGAAGAGGATGACAGCAAGGTCGCCGTTCCCTTTTCCGAGGGCCACTACATGCAGGTCGAGGTGGCCGGCAAATTGGCCAACACAGATCAACCGGAGCTCGCCGATCAATTCCTGTCCTTCATGACCTCGGACGTATTCCAGTCGATCATTCCGACGACGAACTGGATGTACCCGGCGGTGGTCCCTGCCGATGGTCTGCCCGATGGGTTTGAGACACTGATCACACCCGCAAAATCGCTGCTCGTTGATGCAGCCGACGCACCTGCAGTGCGGGAAGAGGCGCTGGCGGAATGGCTCTCCGCGCTGTCTCAGTAACCACACTGGGCGGGGCCGCGTCGGCGGCCCTGCTCGTTTCCCTGACGTTAGGGACGCTCTGCGCGGTCGCCTGGCGGGCCGAAGGGTTCTCCGGGCTTGGCCCGGCTGACTGGGCTGCGATCCGCTTCACTCTCGGTCAGGCGCTGCTGTCCGCGTTTTTATCCGTTTTCTTTGCCATCCCCGTTGCCCGCGCCCTCGCGCGGCGTCGGTTTCCGGGCCGTGGGGTCGTCGTTTCGCTCTTGGGTGCGCCGTTCATCTTGCCCGTCATCGTGGCCGTATTCGGTTTGATCGCCGTTTTCGGGCGCACGGGCGTCGTCAACGAAATCGGCGCGGCCTTGGGCCTGCCGCCACTGGCTATCTATGGCCCGCAGGGTGTCATCCTGGCTCATGTCTTTTTCAACATGCCGCTTGCCACGCGTTTCCTGTTGCAGGGCT
>JBCDKE010000002.1:0-87927 GCA_038747015.1 Pseudomonadota bacterium | reverse complement strand
TGGTGCCCTTCCCCGGACTCGAACCGGGACGCCCGTTAAGGCAACGGATTTTGAATCCGTCGTGTCTACCATTCCACCAGAAGGGCACGCTGCAACCGCCTAACGCTGCCCCTGCGAAGGGTCAAGCCGGGAACATCACAGAAACCAGCCAAAGCGTAGTCGCGGGGAAGCTGACGAGGATCACAACGCGCACCAGATCGCTGATCACGAAGGGCGTCACCCCCGCGTAGGTCCGCGCCATGGGAATGTCCTTGGCCATGGAATTGATGATGAAAAGGTTCATCCCCACCGGCGGGGTAATCAGCCCAACTTCCACGACGATCAGCGCAAGAACACCAAACCAGATCGCCGTCTGCTCGGGTGTGAGCCCGAAATCGAGCGCTTGAACCACCGGGAAAAAGATCGGGATCGTGAGCAGGATCATTGAGAGCGAATCCATGACGCAACCAAAGATCAGATAGGCCGCAAGCATGGCCGCAAGCACCACGAGCGGGGCAAAGCCCTGACCCGTGACCCACTCTGCCAGCGCCTGTGGGGCCTGCGTGATCGCAAGAAAGGAATTGAAGAGCGCCGCCCCAAAGACGATGAAAAAGATCATCGCCGTGGCCTGGGCGGTGCCGAGGATGCTGTCCTTGATGCCCTCCCAGGTCAGTTCCTTGGTATAGAGCCCGTAAAGACCGGTCAGAACCGCGCCCACAGCCGCACCCTCAGTGGGCGTAAAAAGCGCGTCCGGTCCCGGGTTTGACCAGTCCCAGTCGCCCGCAATGCCGTACATGACGAGCCCAAAGATAAAAAAGACCGGCCATGTCTGCGCCAGACTCTTCATCCGCTCGCCATAGGGGACGCGGTCGGCCGTGTCCGCGGCACTAGGCTTGATCCGCACATAGATCGCCACGGTGATCATGTAGCCCAGCGCGGCGATGATGCCGGGGATGAGGGCCGCGATGAACATTTTGACGATATTCTGCTCAGTCAGGATCGCGTAGATCACCAGGATGATCGAAGGCGGGATCAGAATGCCCAGCGTGCCGCCCGCCGCCAGAACACCGGTGCTCAGGCTGTCGGAATAGCCGCGCTTGCGCATCTCCGGCAGCGCCACCTGCCCCATGGTCGACGCCGTCGCCAGCGACGACCCGCATACTGCGCCAAAGCCCGCACAGGCCCCCACGGCGGCCATGGCCACCCCGCCCTTGCGATGCCCGAGCCAATCCTGCGCCGCCTTGAACAACGCGCCAGACATGCCGGATTTTGTCGCGAACTGTCCCATGAGCAGGAAGAGCGGCACGATCGACAGCGAATAGCTCGAAAACGTGTCAAAGGTCAGCGTCTTCATCTGCGCGAGCGGCGCCGCCGGCGACCCGCGCACGATCCAGACCCCGATGAATCCGGTTAGCGCCATAGCGACCGCAATCGGCACCCGCGCAAAGATCGCGAGCAGCATCAGCGCAAAGCCCGCCAGAGCCAATTCGATCCCGGTCATTGCGCTTCACCCCGCGCCAGATAGTTCCAGCTGCGCCAGACCGTGTAGGCAGACACCAAAAAGAATGCCACGGCCCCGATCAGCGCCAGCCCGAACGGGATCCAGATCGGGATCTCAAGCTCGTAGGTGGTTTCAGGAAAGAAGGGCTTGTAGCCCATGGACAGCCGGTCCCGCCAAGCGTCCGAAAAATAGGGAAACTTCTCACCAAAGCCGAGATAGAAGCGCCACATGATGACATAGGCCACCGCCGCAATCAGGATATCTCCCACCAGCGCCGTCAGCGCCCGCCCCCTCGCCGGAAGTCCGTTAGTAAAGATATCCACGGTGACATGTCCCCGGTTCAGCTGGCACCACGGAAGAAAGGCGAAAACCGCGATGCCCACGCCCGCCTCAACCAGCTCGTAATCACCCGCAATGGACCGGATCGCGCCGGTGTTGATCCAGCGCCCGATGATAGAAATCAACGTGATGAGCGCGAGCAGGATCAAGATGACCCCGCCCACATAGGCTAGAGACCGCGCCAACGCGTCTGCGCCACGCCCAAAACGGGCTTCCATGACCGGTGCAATCTGCACGCTATGCCCCTCTCCGGGTGCCCAAAATCGGGTCAGCGGCGTTTAGCGCAGCGATGTCCATGCCCGCAACGGCTTTGTAAGCATCCGCGAAATTCTGACGCTCTGAGAGCGGCATGACATCTTCGATGTCTCGAAAACCGTTTGGGGCTCGCTCGGCTACGATGTCCAGGATTTTGTCCGGTCCATCCCCCCGGTTGGCCAGAACCAGCGCGTTCATCTTCTCCCGCCGCTCCGCCTCATAGGCCGCCAACGCCGCCTCCGTCGATCCCAGCTCGCGAATGGCCCACGCCAAATGGCGGGCGTCCAGGATGCACTGCGAGGCACCGTTTGACCCGATGGGATACATTGCGTGGGCCGCATCTCCCAACAGCGTCATGCGCCCGCGCGTCCAAGCATCAAGAGGCTCGCGATCCACCATCGGATATTCGTATATCTGGTCAGCGCTGCGGATGGTTTCGGGCACGTCGAGCCAGTCAAAGCTCCAGTCTTCGAAAGCCGGTAGAAATTCCTCTAAAACGCCCTGGCGGTTCCAGTCCTGACTGCGCCAGTCATAACCGTCGGGCATGGTCAGATCCGCGATCCAGTTCAAAACCGATCCTTCGCCGTCATCGGCAATGGGGTAGCAAACGAATTTCACGTCCTTCTTGCCCGCCATCGCCACCGTGCGCCCCGTGCGAAACCGCGGCCCGCGGGTGATCCCGCGCCACATCATTGTGCCGCCCCAGGAGGCCGGCCCCTCGCCCGGCACCAAGACCCGACGCAAGGTGGAGTTGATCCCGTCGCAGGCAATCAGCAAATCGCCGGTGGCCTCGCCAATGTCGCTCCCGGTCTTGCGGTCGCGCAATACGGCTGTCACCGATCCCGCCTCTTCGGTCCAGTCCACCACGGCAGCGCCGGTTTCGACGACATCACCGCAGCGCGCAATCAACGCACCATAAAGCGCCATCTGCAGCTTGCCCCGGTTCAGCGAAAATTGCGGCCAGCCATAGCCCGCTGACTGGCCTCGGGGCTCTGCCCAGATCAGATTCCCTTGGGCGCTGAAATAGGCGACCTCTTCGGTGCGCAGACCGATGGCATCGAGATCCGCCTCAAGCCCAAGCTCGAACAGCTCCCGCGCGGCGTGGGGCTGTAGATTAATCCCGACGCCCAACGGCTTGATCTCGCGCACAGCTTCAAAAATGCGAAAGGGCAGGCCCACCTGCGCCAGCGAAAGGCCCAGCGTCAGACCCGCAATCCCCCCACCGGCGATCAGTACCGTCATGTCCCCCCCGCAAGAAAAAAGCGGCGCAGGTCGCCCCGCGCCGCCTTTGGTTTCATCAGCTCACATCGCGTCTGTATACTTGGCTACCAGTTCACGTGCGTAATCGACCATCTCCTGCCCCGGCAGACCTTTGGCGGTCACCTCTTCGATCCAGGCTTCGGTCTGGGCGTCCCCAATGGCACGGATTTCGGCCAAGACGCCCTCATCAAGCGTATGGACCTCGTTGCCGGCCTTCATGATCACGTCGAGCCCGACATCGTCGCCGTCATCCATGGCTTTGCCCGCAAGACCCGATGGCACTATGCCAGAGTTCGCATCAATTACAGCCTTCAGATCATCAGGCAGCGCATCATAGGCCGCCAAGTTCATGCCCCAGATAAAGAACGTGTTATAAAGCGCACGGTCGCCGCCCACCTCGGTGTGGCTGTCGGCCAGTTCATGTACCTTGAGCGGCGGCACGATCTCATAAGGGATGACCCCGCCCTGGACGACGCCCTTGGACAGCGCCTCGGGGAAAGCCGGAACCGGCATGCCCACGGGCGATGCACCCAGCGTCTCGAGGAGCGTATTTGCCTGACGCGACGGTCCGCGCAGCTTGAGCCCATCGAAATCGGCCAGAGTTTTTACGGGCGGGCCCTTCTTGTGGATGATGCCCGGCCCGTGCACGTGCACGGCGATCAGCTTCACATCGCTCATGCGATCCATGACGTAGCGCTCGGTGAATTCCCACGCTGCCATGGATGTCGCCTCAGCCGACATCGATGACATGAAGGGCAGCTCAAAGACCTCCGTCTCCGGGAACCGGCCCGGCGTGTAGGCAGGCAACGCCCAGCCCCCGTCGATCACGCCATCGCGGATCTGATCGTAGAGAGCGGGCGGCGCGCCGCCGAGCTGCATCGCTGGAAACAGCTCAACCTTGATGCGCCCGTTCGAATCCTCTTCGATCTTCTGGGCCCAAGGCTCCATAAAGCCTGCGGGCACGCTGGCGAGCGGCGACAGGAAATGCTGAAAGCGCAGTGTAACCTCCTGCGCAACAGCGGCCGAGGCAGCCATGCTTGCCGCCAAAAGGCCAGCTACACCTGCCTTGAGAAATGATTTCATAATGTCCTCCCTTGGGTCATGAACCCTGGATTTCGAGTAGAGCGCGCGCGCAGCGACCTCGCAAGAGAAATTCATGTCCAGTGCCGCAGAAGGAAACCGATGCCTCCGGCGGGAGTTTTTTGGAAAGATGAAGGGACGGGCATTATCGTCTCTAAGGCGCGGATCGCGGCCTAGCGGCGCATTTCGCTGATCAGCGGCACGTCGTGGCTTGACCGCGGCGGGATCCCATGGCCAAACGCGCCCATGATCAGGCGCCTTTATGACTGGACGATCTCTATGGCCCACCATCCGGCCGCCCTATGGGTGCTGGCGGTAGTGGCTTTTGTAGAATCGAGCTTTTTCCCGATCCCACCTGACGTGTTGATGATCCCGATGATCATCGCCATGCCGCGCCGCGCTTTTCTAATAGCGGGTGTCGCCACGGTGGCCTCGGTTGCGGGGGGGATCGCGGGCTATGCGATCGGGATGTTTGCCTTTGAAACTCTGGGCGAACCGATGCTCGAATGGGCGGGCAAAAGCGCCTATTTCGAAGAATTCGCGCAGCGCTACAACGAATGGGGCATCTGGGTGGTGCTTACCGCCGGTGTCACGCCCTTCCCCTACAAGGTGATCACGATCATGTCTGGGGCGACGGCACTGCCGCTCGGGGTCTTTATCGCCACCTCCATCGTAGCCCGGGCGCTCCGGTTCTTTGTCGTCGCCGGGCTCTTGTTCTATTTCGGCGAACCAATCCGCGATTTCATTGAGAAACGGCTGGGGCTCATGTTCACGCTCTTCGTCATCCTGCTCGTCGGCGGTTTCGCGGCCGTACGGTACCTATGACACGTGCGCAGCTCATCGCGGTGGCGGCCTTGGGGTCGGCGGCCCTACTGGCCGGGGCGTTCATCTTCCAGGCACTCGGCTATGCCCCGTGCAAGATGTGCTATTGGCAACGTTACCCCCACGCCATTGCCGCAGGCATAGGCGCGCTCTTCCTGATTGCCCGCTGGGGCTGGCTTCCATGGCTCGGCGCGTTGGCGGCAGGTGTCACAGGTGCCATCGGGATTTTCCATGTTGGTGTCGAGCAAAAGTGGTGGGACGGACCCGCCTCCTGTTCTGGCGGAGGCGCGGGGTTAGGCGGGCTGTCGGGCAGCGATCTGCTCAGCACAGACACGCTCGACCGCGTGGTCATGTGCGATGAAATCAGCTGGCAGCTCTTGGGCATTTCCATGCCCGGCTGGAACGCAATTTTCAGCTTTGCGCTACTCGCCATCTGGGTCCTCGCCGCGCGCCGCGCATAAGCCCATTAGACCCCCCAGTTTCCTTGCACCCAAGATGCAGGTGGTGTAGCTTCAAGCTCAACAAAATCTAGCCCAAGCCGAAGCTAGGAAGACACATGAGCGACGACATCGAAACCCCTGATAACGAAGGCGAAATGCCGCCAGAGCGCCCGGTTTACGACGGCCCCTCGGTGTCGATCTCAGACGAGATGCGAAATTCGTATCTCGACTACGCCATGTCGGTCATCGTCAGCCGCGCGATTCCGGACCTGAGAGACGGGTTAAAACCGGTCCACAGGCGCATCCTCTACCACATGGATGACAGCGGCTACACCCATGACAAATCCTACCGAAAATCGGCAAAGCCGGTGGGCGAAGTCATGGCGAACTACCACCCACACGGTGACGGCGCGATCTATGATGCCCTAGTGCGAATGGCACAGGACTTCTCGATGTCCGTGCCGCTGATCGAGGGCCAGGGAAACTTCGGCTCCATGGACGGCGATAGCCCGGCGGCCATGCGCTACACCGAATCCAGGCTCGAAAAAGTTGCGCGCGCCCTGCTCGACGACATCGACAAGGACACGGTGGATTTTCAGGACAATTACGATGGCAAGGAACGTGAGCCCACGGTCCTGCCTGCGCGCTATCCCAATATCCTGGTCAACGGGGCCGAAGGCATCGCCGTCGGTATGGCAACGCGGATCCCGCCCCACAATCTGGGCGAAGTGATCGATGCCACGCTCGCATTGATTGAGGACCCGGACCTAAGCTCTGAGGCGCTGATCGACTACGTGCCCGCCCCGGATTTCCCCACAGGCGGCATGATCCTTGGCCGTTCCGGCGCGCGCAAAGCCTATCTGGAGGGCCGCGGCTCTGTCATCATCCGGGCCAAGACCCGCGTGGAAGAGATCCGCAAGGACCGCTACGCCATCGTCATCGACGAGATCCCCTATCAGGTGAACAAGGCCACGATGATCGAACGCATCGCCGAGGCCGCGCGCGACAAGAAGATCGAAGGCATCGCCCATGTGCAGGACGAAAGCGACCGCAATGGTGTGCGCGTCGTCGTCGAACTCAAACGCGATGCCACGGCTGAGGTGGTTCTGAACCAGCTCTTCCGTTTCACGCCCATGCAGGTGTCCTTCGGGTGCAACATGCTGGCCTTGAACGGCGGGCGGCCCGAACAGCTCACGCTGCGCAAGTTTCTCACCTCCTTCATCGACTTCCGCGAGGATGTCGTAGTGCGTCGCACGGCATTCGAGCTGAACAAAGCCCGCGACCGGTCGCATATTCTCTGCGGCCTAGCCGTGGCCGTGTCGAACGTGGACGAGGTTGTTCAAACCATCCGGCAATCCGCCGATGCCGCCGCCGCGCGCGAGGCCCTGATGACCCGCCGCTGGCCCGCCGCCTCCATCGAGAGCTACCTGCGCCTCATCGACGATCCGCTCTCCAAGATGAACGATGACGGCACCTACAACCTGACCGAGGTTCAGGCTCGCGCGATCCTCGACCTGCGCCTGCAGCGCCTGACCCAGATCGGCGTCAAAGAGGTCACCGACGAGCTCGAAGAGCTTGCCGCCAAGATCAAGGAATACCTCGACATCCTCAGTTCTCGCGAACGGATCATGGCGATCATCTCGGACGAGATGCGCGCTGTGAAAGACAACTTCGCCGTCCGCCGCCGCACCGAGATCACCGAATGGTCCGGTGACATGGACGACGAGGACCTGATCGAACGCGAAGACATGGTCGTGACCGTCACCCAGGGCGGCTACATCAAACGGACGGCGCTGGCCGACTTCCGCTCGCAAAGGCGCGGCGGCAAGGGGCTGTCTGGCATGTCGATGAAAGACGAGGACGTGGTCACCACGCTCTTTGTCGCGAACACTCATACGCCGCTCCTCTTCTTCACGACCGACGGGATGGTCTACAAGCTCAAGACCTGGCGCCTGCCGCTGGGTGGCCGCACGGCCAAGGGCAAGGCTATCATGAACATCCTGCCGATCCCCGCGGGCGTCTCGATCGCCGCAATCATGCCAGTGGATCGGGACGAGGAAGACTGGGACGAATTGCAGGTGGTCTTCGCCACCTCTGCGGGCACCGTACGCCGCAATGCGCTCTCGGATTTCGCCAATGTCATGCGTAATGGCAAGATCGCGATGAAGTTCGAGGGCGATCACGAGAACACCAAACTCATCAACGCGCGCATTGCGTCCAATGATGACGACGTAATGCTGGTGACCAACTCCGGCCGCGCGATCCGCTTCCGCGCCACCGATGTCCGCGTCTTTAACTCGCGCTCTTCCGTGGGTGTCCGTGGCATCACGCTCAAGGGCAAGGATGAGGTCGTGTCGATGTCGGTTATCCGACACTTCGAATCCGACACCGACGAGCGCGCCGCCTATCTCAAGATGCGCCGCGCCATGGCAGGTCTTACCGACGATGCCGAGGGTGACGAGGACGAAGGCAACGCCGATATGCCCCTGGCCCAGGAACGCTATGCCGAGATGTCAGCGGTCGAAAACCTGATCCTCACGATCAGCGAGGGCGGCACCGGCAAGCTCAGCTCGTCCCACGACTACCCGCTGCGTGGACGCGGCGGCCAGGGCGTGGCCGCCATGGACAAGGCCATGCGCGGCGGCGACATCGTCGCGTCCTTCCCGGTGGAGATGGACGACCAGATCATGCTGGTGACGTCGAACGGCCAATCGATCCGCGTGCCGGTGGACGGGATTTCCTTCCGCTCCCGTAGCGCGGGCGGCGTAAAGGTCTTTGACACCGCCAAAGGCGAAACGGTCACCTCCGTGGCCTACATCGCCGATAGCGGTGAAGAAGAAGCCGAAGAGTAGCCCCGAAATCTTTCAAAGATTTCGGGCCGCATTCTTTGAAAGAATGCGGTGCTACACCCCGTAGATACCTTTGAACTTCGCTTCTATGTAGTCGAGGAGAGGCGCCTCCGAAGGCTCCTGCACCGATGCCAGCGCAATCACCTCACGCGGCTCATAGAGCCCGCCGTGGCGCTGCAGGTTCTCGGCCAGCCATCCCGTCGCCGCACCGGTCTCCCCCTTCGCCAGATCCGTATCCAGCCCCGGCACATCGCGCCTGAGCGCCTCGTGCAGGCAGCCCGCATAGACATTGCCCAGCGAATAGGTAGGGAAGTACCCAAAGAGCCCCACCGACCAGTGTACATCCTGCAGGCAGCCGTTGGAGGGTTTGTCGACCGCATAGCCGAAATCAGCCTCAAAGCGGCTGTTCCATGCCTCTTCCAGATCGCCCACGGCCAGAGCACCCGACATCAGCTTCCGTTCCAGGTCAAAGCGCAGGAGGACGTGCAGATTGTACTGCACCTCGTCCGCCTCGGTGCGGATGTAGCCTTTGTTGACCCGGTTCACGCAGGCATAGAACGCGTCAGCGTCCATCCCCAGATCGCCAAATACCTCAGTCACGCGGCCATGGAGCCACTCAGTAAAGGCACGGCTGCGCCCCAACTGGTTCTCGTAGATGCGGCTCTGGCTCTCATGGACCCCCATGGACACGCCCGACCCGAGCGGCGTCAGCGCGTAGGCATCGTCGATGTTTTGCTCATAGCAGGCGTGGCCCACCTCATGGATGGTCGAATAAAAACAGTTGAACGGATCGTCCTCGGACGTCCGCGTCGTGATCCGCACGTCATGGCCCGAGCCGCTGGAAAACGGATGTACGGCCTTGTCGATGCGCCCGTTTTGCATGTTGTAGCCAAAGGCCTTCGCCAGCTCGCGCGTCAGTTTCATCTGCTTTGCGGTGTCAAAGGACCCGCTCAAAGCTTTGGGCGCCGGCGCGCCCAGCACCGCATCGCGCAAGGCCACCAGACGCGGCCGCATGGCCCCGAACATGGCTTCGAGTTCCGCCGCTGTGGCCCCGGGCTCATAGTCCTGCAACAACGCGTCGTAGACGTCGCCGCCATCGGCCAGCGCCGCGCCTTCCTCCTGACGCAGCTTCACGACCTGTGCCAGCACTGGAATGAATGCTGCCACATCCTCATTGGCGCGGGCTTCGGCCCACTGCCCCTGCGCGGTGCTCGTCACCCGCGCGATCTCGGCGGCCAGTTTCCCCGGCACCTTGGTGTTACGCGCATAGTCCCGGCGCAGGTGACGCAGCTTGGCTTGCCCGACGCTGTCCAATGACCCGTCATCAATGGCCGCCAGCCAGTCGCCCATTTCAGGGGCCGTTCGCCGGGCATGGAGCACGCCTTCCAGGGCCGCCATCTCTTCCCCCCGCTGCTCGGCAGCGCCGCGGGGCATCATGGTCTCCTGATCCCATCCTAGTCGTCCCTGAATCTGGCCCAGGGCCTGGGTCTCACGGTCGTAGGCCATGAGGTCGTCGAATGCGGTCATGTCAGTCCTCTCGCACGGATGTCTGAATGGGGTGGCCCGCCAGGAAGGTGGCATAGATCGTCGCCAGCCAGAGCGCGATTGCCACCGCCTGATGGATCGCTGCAATCCACAGCGGCGCGCCGGTCACCACGGTGACGATCCCGATGATGATCATAAGGGTAATTAAAAGCCCGATGCGCCCGATGGCCTTGCGCGTCCGCTTGTGGGACGACTTACCCGCCTGCACGCCCACGAAGACCGCAAAGGCAAAGGACACATAGCCCCACATGCGGTGCATGAACTGCACCATGCCGCTGTTCTCAAAGAAGTTGCGCCACTTGGGTTCCAGATCGAGCGCTGAATCAGGGATGAACTGCCCGTTCATATCGGGCCATGTGTTCCAGGCACGCCCGGCATCGATCCCCGCAACCAATGCCCCCAGCAAAAGCTGGATGAATAGCACGCCCGTAAATACCCACAGCAACCGCACCAGCCAGCCGTCGCCGACCCTTCGCGCCTGCATCAGATCGCGCTCTTCGCGCGACAGCTCCGCGATGTAGCGCCCGATAAAGCCGAGGATGACAAAGGCGAGGCCGAGGTGAATCGCCAGCCGGTAGGACGCCACATCGAGCATCGTCCCCGTCAGCCCGCTCGACACCATCCACCAGCCGATCGCGCCCTGGACACCGCCCAGAAGGCCGATCAGCACCAGTTTCGGGGTCCAGCCCGTAGGCACCTGTCGACGGATCAGGAAATAGGCGAGGCCAACAAACCAAACCAGGCCGATGATCCGGCCCAGCTGCCTGTGTCCCCATTCCCAAAAGTAGATAAACTTGAACTCCGCCATGGACATGCCGGCGTTCTGCAGCTGGTATTCCGGGATCTGCCGATAGGCTTCCAGCTCTGCTTCCCACTGCTCGGCATTGAGCGGCGGGATCGCACCCCGGATCGGCTCCCACACCGTGATGGAAAGGCCCGAATCCGTGAGCCGCGTCAGCCCGCCCACGACGATCATCGTCACGACGAGCCCAGCAAGCACGAAGAGCCACGCCCGGATCGCCTTGCGCGCGCCCCCGCGTCCCTGATCGATCACACCCTTGGTGGGGGCCTGCTTTTCAGCGCCCTCGCCCACTTCTTCGAAGATTGATCTGGCCATCAGCTCTCCTCCGAGGCGCCCGGTAACTTGCGCGCCATCTGTCTCAGCAACCCGTGGAGCATCTGCGCATCCGCCCGCGTCAGCGGCATCCGGCTCCACAGGTTCCTCAGGTTCAGTTTCATATTCGCCGCCTTGGCCTCTGGAAAGAAAAAGCCCACCTCGTCGAGCTGTTCTTCATAGTGCCGCGCCAGCGCTTCGATCTCTTTGCCATTGGCCCAGTCGCCACCGCGGGCGCCCTTGGGCTCGTTCACTTCCTGAACAATATCTGTGGCAGTGCGCTGCCATTCATAGGCGGTCAGAAGGACGCACTGCGCGAGGTTCAGCGAAAAGAACTCCGGGTTCACCGGCACGGTTATGATCGCATTGGCCCGTGCCACGTCCTCGTTTTCGAGGCCTGTGCGTTCCGGGCCAAAAAGCACCGCAACCTTCTCTCCCGCCGCGATCTTTTCGGCCGCCACTTCCATGGCGCGTTCGGGGGCGTAGACAGGCTTGGTCAGATCTCGCGACCGCGCTGTCGTAGCAAAGGTGTAGGTCACATCCGCCAGCGCGCCAGGCACGTCTTCGGTCAGCATCGCCTCGTCCAGCAAGCGCCCGGCACCGCTGGCCATGGCCACGGCCTTCTGGTTCGGCCAGCCGTCGCGCGGGGCCACGATGCGCATCCGGTCGAGACCGAAATTCCACATCGCGCGCGCCGAAGCACCGATATTCTCGCCCATCTGCGGGCGCACAAGAACAAAAGCGGGTTGAGGATTGGTCTGCATTGCGCGCCCTGATACTCTGCCCCTTGACCACTGCCAAGAGACCGCCATGGCCCATGACGCCGCAATTCTGGAACTTTTACGCGAATATGCCGGAGATATCGCGACCGGCGAGCGCAAGATGTTCGGCGCGCACGCTCTTATGCTCAACGGAAACATGTTTTTGGCCGCCTATGGGGGCGACTGGCACGCGCGCGTCGGCCCCGATGGCATGGCTGCGGCCGAGGCACTGGGCGCCGTGCCATTTGCGCCGAAAGGCGGACGAGGCATGAAAGGTATCGCGGCCGCGGACATGGCCATGCTCGAGGATGAAGACATCCGCGAAAAGATCATCGCGCTCGCAGTGAGCTTCGTCGAAACATTGCCGCCGAAGTAACCCCTTGCTAAGAGGCCCGAAAAAGGGACCCACCATGGCCGAGATCGAGCACCCGCAGATTTACCTGATCACTCCGCCGGAGATCGAACTCAGCCGCTTCCCCAAGCTTTTGGGCGCTTGCCTCGACGCAGCCCCCGTGGCCTGTATCCGTCTGGCACTGTCGACCAGCGACGAAGACCGTCTGAGCCGCGCCGCCGACGCCTGCCGCGAGGTGGCCCATGCCCGCGACGTGGCCATCGTCATCGACCGCCACGTGCAGCTCGCCGAACGGCTGGGTCTCGACGGCGTTCACCTGACCGACGGCTCCCGTTCGGTGCGAAAGGTACGCAAAGAGCTCGGAAAGGACGCCATCGTCGGCACATTCTGTGCCCAGTCAAAACATGGCGGCATGACCGCCGCCGAGGGAGATGCGGACTATGTCAGCTTTGGCCCGGTTGCTGCCACTGCCCTGGGCGACGGCGCCTTTGCCGAGGCCGATCTCTTTCAATGGTGGTCCGAGATGATCGAGGTCCCCGTGGTGGCCGAAGGATCGCTCGACACCGACCACATCGCGGCCCTGACCCCCTTCGTCGATTTCTTCGGGATCGGTGACGAGGTCTGGGCGCAGGATGACCCTGCCAAGGCCCTCGCTGACATCGCGAAGCAGCTACAGATCTAGCGCCACCGGCGGGCCGCGTTGCATCGGTGGCGCGGCGCGCTACCCGCTTGATTACGCGCCCGCACCCTGCGTGATTGGGCCCTCTACTAACGCGTGCAGCCGCCTCGCCGCCTCCTTGCGCCCCGCAAATTCAGTAATCGGCACAGGCTCATGGAAAACCACGCGCACGCTCCCCGGACGCCGGGCCATCAACACCGCCAGAAGGCTGCCGCCAAAATCCATATCGCCCCACCAGCCGTAATAGCGCGGGTCCTGCCCCTCCGGTGCCTCGTAGATCAGTGTCACTGCCTGAAGGGACATCTCTTGCATCCCCTCTTCAAAGAACGCCGCGAACAAAGTCGACCGGAACGGCAGCACCCGCTGCCCATCGGTTGACGTGCCCTCCGGGAAAAACACCAAGCGGTGCCCATATCCCAACCGCTCCTTGAAGAGCGCCTTCTGCGCCGCCGCATCTGCTCTCTCACGGCGGATAAAAACCGTCCCCGTTGCCCGTGCTAGCCATCCGATCCCAGGCCAGCCGGCCACCTCGGCCTTGGATACGAAGTAAATCCGCTGCGGCGCGTTCAGCGCGAAAATATCCAGCCAGCTCACATGGTTCGAGACCAGCGCGCCCGCCCCCGCCATAGGCAAACCCTCCACGCGATAGCGCATGCCCAGAATGAAAAACGCCGAGCGGCAGACATATTGCGTGATCCAGGGTGTCACCGGACGCCGCTGACCAAAGAGAGGCCTTTCTACGAGTCGAACCAACAGCAAAATCATGAGACAACCAAAGGTGTTCAGCGCCAGAGGAATGGCGCGCAAGAACGCGCGCAACCCGCCTCCAAGGGTGAGCTTGGGCGGCGTCGGCTCATCCTCCGAATACCAGGTCTGGGTCACGCAGACCTCGTATAAAGCGCCCGCGTCTTCGGATCCATCCGGGCTATATCGAGGATCACAGACACATCAGTGGTGTTAAACGCCTGATCCACGAACGCCCCGTCGCCGACAAAACCGCCCAGCCGCAGATAGGCCTTGATCAGCGCGGGAACCGCCGCGGTGGCCTCGCGCCGCTCGTAGTCGCCGGGCGCCAGCAGGTCCATGCGCTGATAAGCGCTCTCTACCGCGCGCACGCGCAGCTCCTCAGGTGCGAGATGACGGTCATGCAAGAGGCTCAGCGGCTCAGCCAAGGCTGCCACATCGGTGCCGTGAAACGACGCAACCCCGAATAAAACCTCGATGTCCCGCTCCTGAATGTAGCCCGCCAAGGCCTGCCACAACAGATACATCGCCGACCCACCGCGATATCGCGGATGGATACAAGAACGCCCTAATTCTAGCAGGTTACGCCCCGAGTCTTCAAGCAAGCTGAGATCGTATTCACCCGCACAATAGAATCCGGACGCCGCACGATCGCCGGGCATGAGCCGGTAGACGCCCACTACGTGATCATGGGCCCCGGGGTCCAACCGCCGGTCGATCAGCATGAGGTGATCGTAGTCGTCATCATGGGCATCGGTCTCCAACCGCGCCTCGTGATCAACCATCGGACCGCCACCGCCCAGCTCTTCCACAAATACCTTGTACCGAAGACGCTGCGCCGCGCGCAGATCCGCCGCGCTCCATGCCAACCGCACGGATAAATTGGGATCATGGGCAATCATTTCTTGGGCCCTCAAACTTCATCTCCGCTACCTATGCGGTGCCCTGAGAAATGGCAACGAAGGCGGAATTTTATGCGGCTTTGCTCATGGCCCCATTAACCTTTAAGTTGTACAGACATCGTTAACCCGGCTTTAACCAATGAACGGCTCTTTTACAGACTCAGACCCGGCGCAACAGAATGACGAGCGCGGTTGGAATCTACCGCATTGTTTCTCTGCCTTCGACGGCCATCGTTTTTAGTTAGGACATCCCATGACCCTGCAAGCCCGTCTAACACCGCTCGTTGGCTCGCGGATTTGCCACGACTTGATCAACCCGCTCGGCGCTATCAGCAATGGGGTTGAACTTCTGACCATGACCCCAGGTGCCGGTGGCCCTGAAATCGCTCTGATCGCAGAGAGTGTCGAGGCAGCTAACGCCCGCATACGGTTCTTTAGGGTGGCCTACGGTGATGCCTCTCCGACGCAGATCTTGGAGGACGCTGAAATCTCAACCATCCTCAAGGGGATGAGCGTTGGCGCACGTCAGCAAATGTTCTGGAATGCCCAAGGGGCACATCCGCGTGACGAAATCCGGCTGATTTTCCTACTTCTTCAGTGCCTTGAAACAGCCATGCCGTTTGGGGGTCACATCACAGTTATCGGGCATAAGGGTGCGTGGACCGTCCGCGGCGAGGCCGATCAATTCGCTGAAATCTCAAGCTTGTGGGATCTCATAAGGCGCGGCGAAGAGCCCTCGGACCTCGCCGCCGCTCATGTGCAATTCGCCCTTGTCGCGCTTCTTCAGCAAGAGATGAGCCTTGATGTCGAAGTCCGCCAGGAAACTGATGCGCTCAGCCTCCATGTCCGGGCCTTAAAGTCCGACTAGGCGCGAACCGCGCCGCCGCCCCGGACCAGGTATTTAAAGCTCGTTAGCTGCGCCGCGCCCACCGGACCGCGCGCGTGCATCTTGCCCGTGGCAATACCGATCTCTGCGCCCATGCCAAACTCGCCACCATCGGCGAACTGGGTCGACGCGTTGTGCATCAGAATCGCACTGTCCAATCGGTTGAAGAAATGCGCCACAGCATCGGCGTCCTCGGTCAGGATGCAGTCAGTGTGCGAGGATGAATACTGCCGGATATGGTCAATGGCCGCGTCGATATCGTCCACGACACGGGCCGCGATGATCATGTCCAGATATTCGGTGCCCCAATCGTCCGCGCTAGCCGGCGCGGATCCGTCTAGCCCCTCGGCGCGCACTTCGACGCCCTCGGCCTTCAGCATATCCACCAGTTCTTGGCCCGCCTCGCGTGCGTCCTTGTGGACCAGCAGGCACTCTGCCGCGCCACAAATGCCCGTGCGCCGCGTCTTGGCGTTCAAAACCACGGACTTGGCCATCTCCAGATCGACCGACGCATCGACATAGATGTGAACGATCCCTTCAAGGTGGGCAAAGACAGGTACCCGCGCCTCGCGCTGCACGAGGCCAACGAGGCCCTTGCCGCCACGGGGCACGATGACGTCGATGTAGTCCGTCATGGTCAGCATCTCGCTGACCGCGGCCCGGTCCCGCGTCGGCACGCGCAAAATCGCATCTTCGGGCAGCCCCGCTGAACGCAGGCCTTCCACGAGACATTCGTGGATCGCACCGGAGGAATGGAAACTCTCAGACCCGCCACGCAGGATCACCGCGTTCCCCGCCTTCAGGCACAGCGCGCCCGCATCCGCCGTCACATTGGGGCGGCTTTCATAGATCACGCCGATGACGCCGAGCGGCGTGCGCACACGCTGAATGTTGAGCCCGTTGGGTTGCGACCACTCCGCGATCACCTCGCCGACAGGGTCATCCTGCGCCGCCACAGCGCGCAACCCCGTGCAAATGCCTTCAATGCGCGCTTCGTCCAGCATCAGACGGTCCATCATCGCCGGGCTCAGGCCCTTGTTGCGGCCAAACTCCAGATCCTCGGCATTGGCGGCGATAATCTCGCCACGACGTGCCCAAACGGCATCAGCAGCCGCCTCGAGCGCAGCGCGCTTGGCTTCCGGCGTGGCGAATGCCAGTTCAGCTGCCGCAGCTTTGGCGCGGGCGCCCAGATCGGCCATGGTGGCCGCGATGGTGTCGATATCTTTCATGGTTATCCCCTAAAGCACCATGTCGTCGCGGTGGATGAGAGCCGCGCGGCCAGCATAGCCCAGCAGCGCGGCGAAGTCTTGCGTGTGGTGGCCCTTGATAGCCGTGGCCTCGTCCGAGGTATAGCGCGTCAGCCCAACGCCGATCACCGCTCCTTCGGGCCCCTCAATGGCGACGGCATCGCCGCGACCAAAACGGCCGGTCACAGCGGTAACGCCAGCGGGCAAAAGTGATTTGCCCTGCCCCAGCGCCCGTACGGCACCGGCATCGAGCCTCAGCGCCCCGCGCGGCTTCATCGATGAAATCCAGCGCTTGCGCGCCAGCGCCGGGTCGTCCTTGGGCGTGAACCAAGTAGCCGCCGCGCCGTCTTCTAGCGCCTTCAGCGGATTTTGACGGGATCCGAGCGTAATCGCCATGGCGCATCCCGCGCCCACGGCCATCTTGGCGGCCATGACCTTGGTCTTCATGCCGCCTTTTGACAGCCCCGACCCTGCATCGCCCGCCATCGCCTCGATCTCTGGCGTGATCTTCTCCACGCGGTCGAGGCGCGTGGCCGTGGGGTCTTCGGCCGGGTTCCCAGTATAAAGCCCATCCACATCGCTCAGCAGCACCAGCTGATCGGCCCCAACCGTCACCGCCACCTGCGCCGCCAACCGGTCGTTATCGCCGTAGCGAATTTCATCCGTGGCCACCGTGTCGTTCTCATTGACGATCGGCACCACGCCGAGGCCCAAAAGCTGCGCCAGCGTGGCGCGCGTGTTGAGATACCGCCGACGGTCCTCGCTGTCTTCCAGCGTCACCAAAACCTGCGCGGTGGTGATCCCATGGGGGGCCAAAGCCTCTTCATAGGCCCGCGCGAGGCGGATTTGCCCCACCGCAGCAGCCGCCTGCGATTTCTCCAGCGCCAGCGCCGTGTCGGGCATCTTCAGCGAGCGACGCCCCAAAGCAATCGACCCCGACGAGACGAGGACGACGTCCTTGCCCAGCGACTTCAACCAAGCCACATCCGCGCAGAGCGAGGCCAGCCAGTCGCGCCTGAGCCCGTCATCCCCCACGAGGAGCGCCGAGCCGATCTTAACAACGACCCGCTTTGCTGTGCTCAGGGTTGCCACGGCTCTTCGCTCTCTTCGGTGTCCGTTTCAGCCACCATGGTGGCCCTGAGCGTCCTCAGAACAGGCGTGACGCCCTCAGACGATACACCTGACATCAGGTAGACCCGCCCGCCGCTGGCCTTTTCCAGCGCCGCGCGCGCCTCTTCGCGCTCTTCGTCATCCAGCGCATCGATCTTGTTCAGCGCCGTCACCCGCGGCTTCGTCGCCAGATCGCCGCCATAGGCCTCCAGCTCTCCGATGATCGTCGCGTAATCACCCTCGATATCCTCGGACGTACCATCCACGATATGAAGCAGCGCCGAACACCGCTCCACGTGGCCCAGGAACCGGTCCCCGATCCCCCGCCCCTCGTGGGCGCCTTCGATCAGGCCCGGAATGTCGGCAATCACAAACTCACGCCCGTCCACGCCCACAACGCCCAGGTTGGGCGTCAGCGTGGTAAACGGGTAATCCGCAATTTTGGGCCGCGCATTGGACGTGGCCGCGAGGAAAGTCGACTTCCCAGCATTGGGTAGACCCAACAGACCCACATCAGCAATCAGTTTCAGGCGCAGCCAGATCGTCCGCTCGATCCCGGGCTGACCGGGGTTGGCGCGGCGCGGCGCCTGATTGGTGGCCGATTTGAAGTGCAGATTGCCGAAGCCGCCATTGCCGCCCTTGGCCAGAACGATGGTCTCGCCCACCTCGGTGAGGTCGGCGATCACTGTCTCTTCGTCTTCGTCCAGCACCTCGGTGCCCACAGGGACCTTCAGCACGATATCCGCGCCGTCCTTGCCCGTGCGCTGCGATCCCATGCCCGCCTGGCCGTTCTTGGCAAAGAAATGCTGCTGATACCGGAAATCGATGAGCGTGTTCAGCCCGGGCACCGCCTCGACGATGACCGACCCGCCCTTGCCGCCGTCGCCGCCATCGGGACCGCCATATTCGATGTACTTCTCCCGGCGAAAGCTGACACAGCCCCCGCCGCCGCTCCCCGAGCGGATGTAGACTTTGGCGAGATCTAGAAATTTCATGGCGTGCGGTTTCCTAACTTGCGCCCATCTGGCTCAATTCGTGGCGCGGTGCAACGGTGGGTCGCGCCGCACGCGCTCCACCGCGACCTCGCGGCCATAGTAATTCGACCAGTCCAAGCGGGTTCCGGTGTCCTGAAATCCCAGCTTCCTGAGCACCCCTTCGGAGCCCGCATTGCCCACGAGCCACCCGGACGTCAGCGTCCCACCGCCCCGCGCGAAATGCCAGTCGACCAATGCACCAGCGGCCTCGGTCATATAGCCCTGCCCCCAGGCGCTTTCCTTTAGCCAGTAGCCCAGATCATCGTCGATCGACACGACCCCAAAGGGCTCACCCCCGCATTCAATGACCCGGTAGCGCTCATCGGCTACGCGCGCGCCAATGAATTCCAAAGCATCGCTCTCGACAAAAGGTTTCGGAGGACCAGACAACCAGCAATGGACCCGAGGATTTGAAATCTCCTTGGTCATCCATACGGCATCGTCCAGCCTCGCCAGGCGCAGTCTCAGGCGCCTCGTTTCGATGACGCCTTCGCTCATGGCTCAGTCTTTCAGGCGTTTGTGATAGGTCCAGGTCGGGACGGTCGCGCCCCGCGCCACGGAATGCGCTTCGGCATCGCCGATATAGGTGAAACCACAATGGGTCAGCACCCGCGCTGAGGCCGTGTTGTCCTGGAAAACCGACCCAAAGATCGTCTCGCTATCCTGCGGATTAGCCGCCAGCAGCGCCGCGACCGCCTCGCGCGCCAGCCCCATGTGCCAAAAGGCCGGGGCCAGCCAATAGCCGATCTCGGACTGATCACGGCCCATCCGTTCGAGCCCGACAAGACCCACCAGCTCCGACAATCCCGCCGCCAGCCCGTCCAGAACCCAGACGTCCTCGACGCGATTGGCGGCCAGCGCCTGCTTGATGAACGCCTCGGAGGCACCCGGCGGCAACGGATGCGGGATCGACGTCGTCATCTCTGCCACGCGCTTGTCGCCCGCATACATGTCCAACAGGCCTTTATCAGAGGTGCGCAGCGGGCGCAGAATGAGCCGCTCGGTCTCGACAGTGGCTTGGTTCGGTATCTGATCTTGGATCATGGCAGGTCTCCTGCAACGGTGAGCGCGTAAGCCACGCTCGCCACGGTGAGGGCGGCAAGCGCCCAGAATAGATATTTCTCGTAATCACTTCCCGCGAGGGTACGGGCGATCATATCTCCGGCACCGGTCCAGATCGGGTGCAACACGATCTGACAGGCCGCGAGCGCTGCCGCCACCGTCAAGGTAGCCGTGAATGGATCGGTCCCGGCGGGGATAAAGCTCGTAAAGGCAGTAGTGATCATCGCCCAGGCCTTGGGGTTGAGCGGGTGCACAATGAGCCCGGCAAAGAACCCCGGTGCCGCCGCCTCAGACTGGCCCGGGGCCAGACGCATGTTGGCAACCTTCCAGGCCAACCAGCAGATATAGGCAGCCGAAATCCATTTCAGCGCCCCAAAAACCAGCGGCGCGCGCTCCGCCAGTTCCAGCAATCCAAAACCCATGGGCCAGATGATCAGCTGTTTGCCCACCACAACGCCCGCCACGAATGGCAGCGCGCGCGCCAGACCAAATCGCGCGCCCGTAGCGAGCAGCGCCATATTGGCGGGCCCGGGCGTGCCGACTTGGCTAGCGGCAAAAAGGGTCAAAGCGGTGAGGCTCATGAGAGAGGTTTCCAAAACGGCGAAGGGGACCGGCTTTCGCCGATCCCCCTGCTTGTTTTCATAAACTGGCTTGGTTCGGCTTACTCCGCGGCCTCCGCGGTCGGGAGTACGGAAATGAACGTGCGTCCTTTAAGACCTTTGTGGAAGGTCACGGCGCCTTCGGACGTTGCAAAGATCGTGTGGTCTTTGCCCATGCCCACGCCTTCGCCCGGCCAGAACTTGGTGCCGCGCTGACGCACGATGATGTTGCCAGGGATGGCTGCTTGGCCACCATAGAGTTTCACGCCCAGTCGGCGACCTGCAGAGTCGCGACCGTTCCGGGACGAACCACCTGCTTTTTTATGTGCCATAGCTCAGTCTCCTACTCTTTAGCCTTCAGCCACTTTGGCTTTGGCTTGTTCAATCCAGCCTTCACGCTCGATGCGGCCTTTGAAGTTAAGTTGCTCGTCCATAGCAGCAACATCAGCTTCGGTCCATGCCGCGATCTGGGCGAAGGACGTCACGCCAGCGGCGTGCAGCTTCTTCTCGAGGGCGGGGCCAACACCGGACAGCGCCTTCAGATCGTCTGCGCCTGCGGCAGCTTCGGCCTTAGGTGCGGCGGCTTTCTTTTCTGCCTTGGGTGCAGCGGCTTTCTTTTCTGCCTTGGGCTTTTCAGCCTTGGCAGGGGCGGCAGCAGCAACAGCAGCGGCAAAGCCCGCGCCGCCAACAGCAGCCTTGACGCCGGACTTGCCTGCGCCCTTTTCAAGGATCTCGGTCACGCGCACCAGCGTCAGCTGCTGGCGGTGGCCGACCGTGCGCTTCGACGAATGCTTACGGCGGCGACGCACAAAGTTGATGACCTTGTCACCCTTGATCTGGTCGATAACCGTGGCCTGAACGCCCGCGTCTTCAACCATCGGCGTGCCCACTTTGGAGCCAACCATCAGAATGTCGTTGAACTGGACGGTTTCACCCGCGTCCGCTGCAAGCTTTTCAACGCGCAGGACATCGCCTGCTTCGACTCGGTACTGCTTGCCACCGGTCTTTAGAACCGCAAACATCGCGTATTCCCTTTTATCCCGCGTCTCTCTGGCCCTGCAATTGCAGCGTTTTCGGGGTATCCCCGCCTCGGACAGCGCGCCCTCTCGGGCGGTGTAAAACCACGCGGCCTATTCCGCGCAGAGCGCGCCGTATCGCCGGGACCGCCCTTTAAGTCAAGCGTGAATGTCTACAAATCCTGCTGCGCCATGAAACGGCCGGCCGCCGCGCCCAGATCATAGGAGATGTCGGAGAAAAGCGTCCCAAATGCCGTCATTATCGCCGCATTGAGCTGTTGGCCCGGCTCTGTCTTCGAAATCGCGATATAGGCCGTCATGTCATCCTCGCTCAGGGGCTGATAGGCGGTCATCGTATAGGCATAGAGCCAATCGCTCACATCGGCGCGCACGGCCTCATCACCCTGCCACATCTGAGCGATCAATTGATCCACCGTCAGCCCGGCAAAAGCCCCGGCCTCATGCGCGCCCAGCGCGAAGGCCGCGTTTGAAGCAAACGCCCCTTCGACATTGCCGTCGACCAGATTGTTGACCTCGGAAAATTCCGACACCTGTTTGTGGAGCGTTGGAAGCTCTTCCGCGGCATTAGCGTAGAGATCGCCAGCGATCACTTCCATTTCGGGGTCCATGAAGGCGCGCCGTGCGGACACCTCGAGAGCCATGATCCGCTGACCCCGCGGGCTTTCCATAAACTCCAGCAGCACTGGCATGTCCGCCCCTTCCAGAAACCGGCTCATTTCTCGTCGCAACTGAACCTGGCGGCCCTCACGCTCGTAAATCCGGTCCAGTTCATCCTGCCAGGCCTGTCCACCGCGGCCCGGGAACATGCTGTCCTCAAGCTCGAGCCCAGCCGCCCGGCCCTCTTCGACCAGTATTCCGATCACCTCGTTCATGCGCATGGCATCCATCAGACGATCAAACTGCCTCGGAAAGTCCTCCTCAGACCACGCAACAGTGGCTACAAGGCTCAGGCACGCGGCCCAGAAAATGCGCATTAGATGTCCTGCTGCGGATAAAGATCGACCATTCGCCCGGCGAGTTCTTCGAAACGCTGCGCCTGTAGCTGAAATTGCACCGCATTCATCAACTCATAGACCTTCTGCATCAGCGGCTCTTCGAGCGCCTCCAAATAGGCCTTCATGTCGTCATCGCTGAAATCACGATAGGTCCAAGCCGACCCGGTGATCCCACCGATGATCATGGCCTGTTCCATCTCCGCCGCACGCGACAACAAGATAGCGCGTAGTTCGTCCTCATCCCAGTCGGCTTCTACCAGACCTGCGGCCTGAGCGGACATCAGGAACCGCACCTGCACCTCGGTGATCGAGCGAATGGAGTTCTCGATGGACCCGATCGCCCGCGACATGTCGCGGAAATACTCGATTTTGGGCGACCCATCCTCGATCAACTCGGCGGCTAGCTCCTCACCGACCAAGTCACTCTCTTCACTGTCATCCATGTGGGACGCGTTTTCCGCCTCCACGAGGCGCTGCCCGAGATCAGAAGCATAAAAGGCCGCCGCGTGGTTCAGCATCTCATCATCCATGGTTTGCTCCAGGATATCGAGAGCATCGGACCTCAGCCCCTCGCTTGCAAAGATCTCGTCGGCCAGCCGCGTCCAGTCCTCCCCGAAATTTTCTTCACTCAACCCCAACAAGGCAGGTGCCTGCGATGCGCTCAGGCGCAAGCTGTCCAACGCCACGTCAAACCCAGTCACCTGCATGAAGGCCTGTAATTTCGCGCGATCGGCGGCCGCCGCTGCGGTAACCGTCAGGGCCAGCGCCGTGACGCCCGCAAAGATATGTTTAAGGAAACTCATCTGCTCTCCTTTCCTTGTTACCTATGAGGGTATCGCGCAGGGAAACTTAAGCAAACGCAAATCACTCTTGCGGCCTGACGATCTCGTGTGTATCCGGCCCCCACCCTGACCGCGGAGAGGTGCCGGAGTGGTCGAACGGGGCGGTCTCGAAAACCGTTGTGGGTTCACGCCCACCCAGGGTTCGAATCCCTGTCTCTCCGCCATTACTCCCAGAGCGCCGGTGCCCGCGTCTTACCAATCAGCGTTGATAGAACGGCCACGACATAGGTCTGCATCGCAACCGGTTTCGGGCGTCAACTACAGCCGTATCGCTCCCGAACCACTGCCTTGCTGTCTCTAAAGTACGCGCGCCCTGCAGCCGTCCATTCTGGCGTACCGACGTCATATGGTGCGCGAGCGGCCCGCGCCCCTGGTTCGCGCGACGCAAGGTATTTCAAGGCAGCCGCGGCCCGCGCATCACGTTCGGCTTCGGTCGTTTCCACATAGCAAGTCACCGTCAACGTCGTACCACTTCCAGCAACACGCGCCTGATACGTACGGCTGCCTTTTGCAAAGTTGACGGTTTGCAGACGGCATCCTGTTTGCCTTTCAATACTATCGAGAACCCGTTTTTCGTTTCGGGCTATTTCCTTGAGGTCCTTGCCCTCAGAGTACTTGCTCCACGCGTTCATTGACGCCGTCGCTCGCGCCTCAACGGAACCGGAAAAACCACTCGACTGGCATCGGTAAACCTCAGTCGGAGCATACGGACGCCCGGTCTTTAACGTAACTTCTTGATATTGTTGGGCTTGCAGTCCAATCGGAAGAACATAGCACAACACAAAACCAATTACGGCAAAAACGTTTTTGGATTTCATCGTTTCTCGCCCTTATTTACTAGAGTTTACAAGAAGACCACTACCGGCGCTAATTCCTCTTCAGCGCCGATATTTTTGCGTTCCTCTTTTTTAGATAGCAGATTTTTCAGGCCCGCGGGAAATCAGTTGATCTCAGATCCAATTGTCACCCCTCGCTTCGGTAACCGCTCGGCGTCTGCCCTGTCCACCGCTTGAATGACCGCCGGAAACTGGCACTGTCGTGGAAATTCAAAAGCGCCGCGATCGCCTCGGTCGACAAACGTGCGTCACCCAAAAGCGCCATCGCCTGCCGGGACAGCACCGCCTCCAGCCGCTCGAACACTGGCGCGAAGGCCGGGTCACTGGTAACCAGCGCGGCCACCTTCACCAGTGCCGCTTCGATCCGCTCGGCATCGACCGGTTGGGCCGAGCGCGTGCATTGGGAGGATGGGCGAGACGGTGTCATGCCGACAAGCATGGGGCCAAGCATTTGGCTTGTGCAGGGCGCGCGGGCGCGCTGCGCAAAGCGGCCTGTTGCAGAGTGCAAATCGGATGGGGAGCCCTCCAAACGCGCGGCTCCAATCGAAGCACCGAAGTGAGCACCTTGGCGGTGGCGCCCGGCTCCCGACTCATGCGTCTGGGAGCGTCGCCCGAGCCTGCATTCTTGGGGCTTTGAACGCCCGCCAAGAGCTGGTTTCGGAGGGCTGCGGAAGACAACAGGCAGAAGGGCAAGATAAAAGTGCCTGCCACGAATGCCGCAAGTCACTGATGTGACTAGCATTTTCGCGTGCATGCAAATCGGTCGTGTGCAGGTTTCCTGCAATTTCGCCGTGTTTTCAGACCGCTGGTATGCACACTGCGGAAACCCGCTCTTGGCAGCTACTCTGTAGACGAGGCGACGAGTCCGAGCATCAAGAGATGGTATCTTGCGCTCAACAATGGGAGCGCAAGATAAAAGAGGTGCGGCAACAGGTGCCCAGGTGTCTGATGTTGATGAAGAAATCGCACGGCAACCCTCCAACCCTTGCCGTTTAAAGGCAGCTAAATATCTGATTTGGCATTAAATTTGGCGCCGCAAAAAAGCGCCCATTGGGAATGTGCCGCTAAATTACTCCCGCAAAGTCAGTGCGTTAACCGTATTGTCGCCGCATCGCGTAACGGGGCGCGGCTGAATAAAGTCAATCACAACAACCAGTTGCGGGCCGAATGCGGCAACTCTTTTATCTCGCGCTCCATTGATGCGCTGCCTCCGTGGCCGCGTCTTGTCGACACAATTCAGTGGAAGCTTGCCTGAAAACTGGTCGCCGTGAGCGACACATGCGCATCAAGCGGCGGGCGCAACTCGAAGGCCTTGGGCGTTCGTGCGAAGTTCCAGAGACGAAACAAGCACCATTCCTCGCGCCGTTCATCTGCCACTGCAAGCTCATTGCCGGAGATATGAAACGGCGTACGTTCCCAGCCGTTTGTGGTCTTCACCTCGATGAGACGCTGCCGTCCGTCTGCATCGAAACTGGCGATATCGTAGCCTGCGCCATCCCCGTCTTCTTCCGACACCCAGCGGATATGCTGCGCAAGATCCTCTCGCCCCGCTGCGGTCAGCGCGTCACGCTCGCGTTTCAAAACGCGCTCTTCACCGGCCTTGCCAAGGGCGCGGTTGCGCTCATCTCGCGCGGCCACGTCGAACTTTCGGGCGATGTTGAGCATCTGCTCGAGCTCCTCCGGCGGGGGCTGGTTAGTCAACGTCGGAGCAGGCCCGACCCAGAGTTGCGCCGCCTCGGCCATGCCTTCCATCGGCCGGGAAGAAAGGGAACGATCCGCCCAGTCTGGGTTCATCGCCAGCCATCGTGCGACGGCATCGGCCAGGCTGGTCTGGAAGTTGAACGCCGGTTTGTAGCCGGTGATCCAGACCTCACCGAGCCCCTTGAGCACAGCACTGATGTTCTGATGTTTGAATTCAACCGACCCGTCCGAGCGGTCGTTGAGGCGCGGCAGAAGCTGCCGGCGATGCTTCGCTTTGTTGTAGGAATGGCCTGCCACATCGTCAGCCAGCATCGCGAAGTAATCCGCGACGATCAGGTCATTTTCAGCATCTGTCCACGCTTGGCTCGACATTGCGCCAGGCTAGGTGAACATTCGAAATTTGTCACGAAAGCGCGGATTGCCAACCTTCGGCGTAATCCGCGTCAAAGTCCGCAACGCGGACAATACGGTCATTTGGTCAACTTGTTCGAACAGCCGTGCATATCCCGTTGACGCTGTTGAAGATGCCCGATCTTGCTGCATTGCAATTTCACGCAACCGGTCCTTCGATACGTTCCAAAATGCAAAAGATGGTTGGCAAAAACTTGGAGTCGCGGCCGGCTTGTAGAGTTTGGCCGACGCACTGCGATTTTTCTCAGGTACCAACTGAGGCACTGCTCGCACCCAGATTCAATCAGCTAGGTTTTAATCACGGTGATGCTCGAATAGCCTCGTTTGATAACTCCTTTATCTTCGAGCACACTCAGTGCTTTGGCGACGGCACCGCGAGAAAGTCCGCAGATCTCGGCGAGCTGGTTCTGTGTAATGGGTAAGCGGCAGGGTAAAGGCTGATGTCCGACTAGGCGAACAAATGTCGCGGCACAGCGATCGATCGGCGACTTTATCATCTTCTCACGTCCGCTGCTGATTGCAATCTGAGTTCCTGCGACGGCCAAAACGGCAATACCACGCCATAGAATTGGGTATTTTTCAGCTATACTTTCTATTGCGCTCTTAGGTATTTTCAGTCCCTGCACATCGTTTAATGCAGAACTGCCGATCAAACGCGTTCCATCCGATAGGATTGCAGCCACGCCGAACCAGTTCCCAGGTCCCAAGATGTGGGCAAGGACGTCTTGGCTTTGTTCATCTTCGGTGTGTATGCCGACAAATCCATCGCGCAGTCCAATCAGGCAGTCTGCCGTGTCTCCAATGTCTGTAAACCGGCGCCCAGAAGATAATGAAAGCGGCAATGCAGTTGATTTCAACTGGTCGATCGCTTCTGTCGATATCCCATCGAGCCAGGGGGCTGAGAACATCGACGGGCTACAATTCGTTTTGTTTTCCATCAATTGTTCATAGGATGACAATGCCAAAAGATAAAGTGGGTTAGCGTCCTTGAGCAGGCTCTGAATCTCGGAGGAACACTTTGAAAAAATCAATCCAGAGAAGCTTCAATTTTGGGAAATCAGGAGCTGCCAAAAGCCTCGCGCTCGGTGTCGCGTTAACCCTTTCCATTCTGCCTTCCATATCAAGCGCTCAAGCATCCGAACAAGATCTGTCGTCGGCAGCAAACGACCCAACCGCATCGCTGATGTCTTTTCAACTGCAGGATTTTTACGTTTCCGATTTCCATAATCTAGATAATGAAACACAAAATACCGTGCAGTTTCGAGCCGCTATTCCTTTCACCCTCGGCGGCACAAACAATATTGCGCGCCTGACACTTCCATACTTTACTGACACGCCTTCTGGGGGCAGCGGGCTGAGTGATATGACGCTGTTCAATCTGACAGTGTTTGAACAAGATTGGGGGCGCTGGGGCGTTGGCGCCGTGGCTTTGCTCCCAACCGGCGAAGACGGCCTCAGTGCCGAGAAATGGGGCTTAGGACCTGCTGTTGGGTTTTCCGCCCAGGAAGGCTGGGGCCTTTGGGGTTTGTTCAATCAGAACATATTGACCGTGGCCGGTGACGACGATCGTCCCGACGTCAACATCTCTACTTTGCAACCCATTCTGAACGTGCCGATCGGCAGTGGCTGGTCCTTTGGGTTTTCAGAAATGACGTTCGTCTACGATTGGGATGCAAACAAATTCACGTCCCTTCCGCTTGGTCTGAAAGTGTCGAAGCTGACCAACCCTGGGGCTGGTAGGATCCCTGTGCAGTACCAGCTGAGCTATGAACGCGACTTCTATGACGAAGGCGTTGCGCCGCGTGACACCGTAGGGGTCACGGTCAAGTTTCTCGTGCCGAAGTAAATTAATGACCTGTAGCATGATCTTTTCTTTGATGTCGCGTCGTATCGCGTCCACCGTTTCCGTTTTTGCGCTGATGTTTGCACTGCCTGCATCCGCGGATGACCAAGCCACGGCGGAAAAGGAATTGGCCACTTCTTTGGCCACCATGGCTTATGTGTATGGCTATCCTCTGGTGATTTCCGCGGCGACCTTGGCCGTTGTCACAAACACCGACAAGCCACTTCCCAATGCGCATGCGCCCGTCAACATGTTTGGTCATGTGGGCAAGCTCTTTACGGCGGCGGACAAAGACGTGGTGTCGTCCAATGTCGACACGATTTACTCCAGCGCGTTTTTGGACCTCAAACAAGGTGCCGCGCTGATCCGTGTGGGTGATGCTGGCGATCGGTACTACTCGCTGATGTTGGAGGACGGCTATACCAATACGTTTGGCTATATCGGCAGTCGCGCGACGGGAACTGAGGCCGGAGCATATCTCTTGACGGCGCCGGGATGGTCGGGCGATGTGCCTGAAGGCGTGGTTAAAACCATCGAAGCTCCAACCAGCTTTGTGTGGGTCATTGGGCGCACCGGCGTGGATGGCCAGCCCGATTTGGCGGGGGCCACGGCGCTGCAAGCCAGCTACCAGATCGAGATGGTGGGCCCAGCGCTTTCCAATGAGGCGATGAAAGAACGGTTGGACCTTCCAGTCCCCGATGCGTCCGACATTCCCTCGGCACTTGCCGATGGCTTGGACCCAATGGCCTTCATGAGTTGGATGGGGGCGATGCTGAAAGACAACCCGCCGCCTGAAGGCGATGTGGCCTATGTCGATCAATTCTCGCGCATTGGTCTCAGTGTAGCAGATGGCTTTGATGCGTCGATGCTGTCGGAGGCCACCAAAGCCGGGATCACCGCCGGGCTTGAGGCGGGCAAACGCGTTGTCGTGCAGGACAGTTTGGCTGAGGTGGGCATCAAAGCCAACGGCTGGTTCTATAATCTGGGTGCGGGCGAATGGGGCACCGACTATTACAACCGTGCGGCCATTGCGTACCGGTCCTTAGGCCAAAATACGGCCGAAGAGGCCGTGTATATGAACAACCGCGTGGATGCGGACGGGGCGACGCTGTCAGGGGACAATGTCTACACCATGACCTTCCCGGCGGAGGCATTGCCCCCGGTCGACGCCTTTTGGTCGATCACCATGTATGACGGGTCGAACTTTTTCGTCGATAACCCGATCGACCGTTATGCGATCGGCGATCGGACAGAAGGCCTCACGCCTAATGAAGATGGCTCGCTCACGCTCACCTTTGCCAAAGACCAGCCAGACGACCCGCTGGCGCGCGCCAATTGGTTGCCAGCACCGGAGGGCGACTTTCGTATCTCAATGCGGCTTTACGTGCCGCAGCAGAGCATCCTTGCGGGAGATTGGACCCCGCCACCTTTGATCAAGCAATAATCCCGGGGAGATCTTTCCTATGCGCTATCTCGCATCCAGTTTGGCGGTGCTCGCCGCCGGCGCCGCTTTTGCCCAAGATGTGCCGGAACCGGCTTCTGCGCTCAGCCGCGCCGAAGCGGTGGCTGTCAACCGTCAGCCCGCCATTCCTCGTCCGGGTCAAGATGCAGAGGCTGCGCAGAAACTTGCGGATTTTGAAGCCCGCAACGGTCAGAAGCCCAATATCCTAATCTTTATTGTCGATGACATGGGCTATGGTGATCCCGGTGCCTTTGGCGGCGGCGGGATGATCGGGGCCGCGACGCCTGAGATGGACGCTCTGGCCGCCGAAGGGCTGAAGCTTACATCCACCTATGCGCAATACACCTGCACGCCTACACGGGCGTCTATCTACACCGGTCGCTTGCCATTTCGCACGGGACTGATCCGCCCCATTCTCGCGGGTGACGACATCAGCGTGAACCCATGGGAAGGTGAGCTTTCCGTGGCGGGTCTTTTGTCTGACGCGGGGTACCATACGCTTCTTACCGGCAAATGGCATATTGGAGAAGACGAGGGGATGCGCCCACATGACGTGGGCTTCGACGAGTTCTATGGATTTTACAAAGCGCAAAAGGAGTACACGCAGGATGTCTATGAGATGCGCTTTCCCGACCTCGTCCTCGATGAAGACAAGCGCGCACGTTACGAATCCATCGGGTCAAACAATGATCTGATCTACGGCCTCGCCGATGGCACGACCCAGACAATTGACACCATCGACTCCATTGAAAAAATGGCCGAGGCCGACGTGCAGCTCAAAGACTACACAGTCAAACGTATCCGCGAACTCAGCGATGGCAACCAGCCCTTTTACATCAGCCATTCCTTCATGAAGGTTCATGCGGACAACTTCGCCGCAGAAGAGTTCAAAGGTGCAAGCGCGTCGAAGTATCCCTACCGCGACAACATGGTCGAGGTGGACAGTCATATTGGTGAAATCGTCGATGTGCTCGAAGAAGCTGGTCAACTCGACAACACATTCATTTTCATCACATCTGACAATGGCCCGCAGATGGATAGCTGGCCCGACAGTGGCTACACGCCGTTCCGTGGCGCGAAAGGCACGACTTGGGAAGGTGGCGTACGTGTTCCGGGGATTGCCTATTGGCGCGGGATGATTGAACCTGGCCGCGTTTCAGACGGTCTTTTTGATCTAATGGATCTGTTCGACACATCACTTGCCTTGGGTGGTGTCGACACATCAACGCTCCCCACGGACCGCTATTGGGATGGGATCGATCAGACGTCGTTCCTCATCGTGGATGATGGCGAAAGCAAACGCGAGCATGTGTACAACTGGCTTGGATCAACCCTCGCAGCCATGCGCATGCGGGAATACAAAGCGCATCTGCATGTTGCACTGGCGCAGGAAAAGTTTCTCTGGATCGATATGGCAACGGTCGTGCCCACCGGCCTCGCGCCATGGCTCTTTAACCTCTACGTCGATCCGAAAGAAGAGTATCCGGTTGGCCATCGTATGAATGCATGGACAGCCTCGCTTGGCGCCGAGATGCGTGCGCACGCCGCCACCTTCAAACTCTTTCCACCAAAAGACCTGGGCCTTTAGGCCCAACAGACAGGGATAGTCCTGTGAAACTGAAATCCATTTGGGCTGCGGTTGTAGCAGCGTCGGTTTTAAGTGCGCCCGTCGCGACCGCCGATGATCGGCAGTTGCCAATACCTGATCTCTCCGGGTTGCAAGGTGAAGAAGCACAAGCGTTCTACTTAGCACTCGATGCCGTGATTTGGGGCTATCCCGTTGTCTTCTTTGAAGATCTGATGCGCGGGCGCGCGGCGCCTGATGCGGAGGAGAAGACGGGTAATCCCGGGTCCCAAGTCAATGAGCTTGCGCGTGTACGGCAGTTGCGGGGGCCTGAATACACCCAGATCGCGACGCCCAACAATGACACGCTCTACATTGAGTCGTTCGTGGATCTGAGCCGCGAACCCATGGTTTTGACGGTCCCGGCAGTGGACGAAGATCGTTACTATTCTATCCAGCTGTGGGATCCCAATGGCGACACTTTTGCGTATGTTGGCACGTTAACAACAGGCCGTGACGCGGGCGCTTATGCGCTTGTGGGGCCCAATTGGACCGGCACGCTGCCCGAAGGATTGCCCCGGATCGACAGCCCTTATGTCAACGCCATCTATTGGGGCCGGGTGGGCGTCGAAGGCCCTGACGACGTGAGCCGTGCCAACGAAATCCAAGATGGCATGTGGATTACGCCGCTGAGTGCCTATCCCTCTGACGAGGAAGTACCTGTCGATGTGGCGTTCTCTCAAGCGCGCGTGGCCTATACGCCACCAGCGGATTTGCCCGAAGACCTGCTGTTCTATGACAAGTTGGCCCACGCGCTTCAATTCACGCCCCCCAAACCGGAGCAAGACGCAGTCTTCGCCGACAGCTTGGAACAGATCGGCTTCACAGACAACAATACGACGTTTGATCCATCGGCATTGTCGGATGCAGAGAAATCGGGGCTGGCAAAAGCGTATCTCTTTGCCAACCACATCATGGATGTGAACGCAGCCACCACCGGTGAGGAGATCAACGGCTGGCGTTGGAGCCGGCATGCCGGGATCATGGGGACAGATTATCTGTTCCGCGCCACGTGGGCCAAATGGTTCACCGGAGGCAACAGCCCAGACGAAGCCATCTATATGGACGGGCGTAAGGATTCGGATGGGGCCGCCCTGGATGGCAGCAAAAGCTACACCTTCCGGTTTGAAGCAGACGCGTTGCCCAACGTATCCGCTTTCTGGTCACTGTCGATGTATGACGGCGCAACCGGTGCGTTTGTCGCCAATCCTATCGACCGTTACTCCGTTGGCACCTACACGCCTGGGCTGGTCTTTGAAGACGATGGGGCGCTGACAATCACCATTCAAAACGCTGAACCAGAGAACGCCACAGCAAAAGCGAATTGGCTACCAGCGCCCGAAGGCGCGTTTTACATGAACCTTCGCCTCTATGGGCCGGATGATAGTTTGGCGAACGGCACCTGGGGTCCGCCAGCGGTTGAAGTCAGCGGCGGTTAATCTTTGGAAACGCCGCTGCATCATACACCGGAAAAATGGACGACAGATAGCGCATCGGCCGAAAAGGAGATATTTGAATGCACGTGAAGCCTATCTCGGCGTCCGTTCTGGTCGCTGGCATCCTGGCAACGCCAGCCTTTGCAGGTGAAGGCGGTGGTAGCCACTACGTCCCCGGAACTCAGAACGAGTTTCTTCTGGGTGTCTTCGGCCCTGCTGGCGTCTATCTGCGCAATGACATCTGGTACTACGACTACGATGTAGGTGCGCATATTCGAAACGGTGTCGCCGTGGGAGACGCCGAACAGTCCGTACTGTTGAACACGACAAAGGTCTCATATCTGAGCGATTTCGAAGTGCTCGGCGGACGTTACGGGGCGTCGGTTGCGCTGACCTATGTCTTCGACGCAGATATCTCGGGAAATGTGGTCAGCGGGCCACGTGGGTTTTCGGCCGGGACTTCCATTGACGGTTTCTCAGATATCTACGCCGCACCCGTTCTTCTGAACTGGGCCAAAGACAAACAGCACTTTACATTTCGGCTTGGAGCCTACGCTCCGACCGGATCTTTCGATGCGGACAACGCGTTGAACACCAGCCGAAATTATTGGACTGCTGAACTTGGCGGGGCTTACACTTGGTTTAACCCACAGAGCGGCTTGGAATTTTCTGCAAGTTTCGGATACCTCCACAACTGGGAGAATTCGGACACGGACTACACCACAGGCGATGAAGTGCATTTGGACTGGACTGTCGCACAGCACTTTTCCAAGAGCTTCACTGCAGGGATTAGCGGCTATTTCTATGCGCAGGTCGAAGCGGACGAAGGTACGGTCGTCGGGCCTATTGACGCGTCAGACATCCAGGCTTGGAGCTATGGTCTAGGTCCGTCTGCACAATGGACTGTACCGGTTGGAGAGACTTCCATTGGTGTCATCGCGAAGGCACTGTTCGACATTGACGCCTCTGACCGCCTCACCGGAAATATGTACATGATTTCCGCCACATACGCGTTTTAGAAGATAGGAGTTCGTTATGCCGTACAAGACCAAGGTCAATCTCTTCGCAACTATGTTGATGAGCGTCTGTTTGGTGACGCCGGCCAGCGCACAATCGAACGGGGTTCCGACGGATGGATCGGTCCTACCATTCCCGCCAGAACCTATGGCAGGTACGGCCGAACGCCGCCTGCAAGACAGCACGATGCAGTGGCCCGATCCGGTCCAGCGACTGCCTGAGGATGCGCCCAACATCGTTATCGTGCTTTTGGACGATGTCGGTTTTGGCATACCCCAAACCTTTGGCGGCGGGGTTAATACACCCACGCTCGACGCCTTGGCGGCAGAAGGCATCGCCTTCACCCAATTTCACACAACGTCCATTTGCTCGCCAACGCGTGCAGCCCTTTTGACAGGACGCAATCACACACGCGTCGGCTCTGGGACGATTGCCGAGCGCGCGGTCGCGTTTGATGGATATACAGGCGTTATCCCGAAAGAGGCCGCGACAATCGCAGAAATCCTAAAGGAATATGGTTACCACACCTCCGCTTTTGGGAAGTGGCACAATACGCCCGCGACCGAAACCACAGCCATTGGACCAAAGGATCGCTGGCCAACGGGCTATGGTTTTGAGTATTTCTACGGCTTCCTGGGAGGTGAGACCTCGCAATGGGAGCCTCGGCTGACACGCAACCTGGATGCTGTTGAGCCGCCGGTGGATGACCCAACCTATCACCTGACCGAAGATCTGGTGGACGATGCCCTGAACTGGCTTGACGATTATCGAGCCTTCGATCCGGACAAACCGTTCTTCATGTATTGGGCACCCGGCGGCGTACATGGCCCGCATCACATTTTCCCCGAATGGGCTAACAAATACGACGGTCAGTTCGATGAGGGTTGGGACGCGTATCGCGAAGCAACCTTCCAACGACAGTTGGACATGGGCGTGATCCCCGAGGGCACGCAACTGACGCCCAGAGACGAAACCATGCAGGGTTGGGACGAGATCCCTGCCGACCAACATGAGTTCCAGACGCGTTTGATGGAGATCTTCGCTGGGTTTGTGGAGCACACGGACGCCCAAGTCGGTCGCCTTTTCCAAGGGTTGGACGATCGTGGTCTGCGTGACGATACACTTATCTTCTACATTTTCGGTGACAACGGATCGTCGGCCGAGGGGCAACGCGGCTCCATCAGTGAGCTTCTTGCACAAAACAACATTCCAAACACCATCGAGCAGCAACTCGATGCGCTGGACCGGATTGGAGGTATCGAGGAATTGGGCGGCCCGCGCACGGATAACATGTACCACGCAGGCTGGGCATGGGCGGGGAGCACCCCTTTCAAAGGCACAAAGCTGATGGGGTCGTACTTTGGCGGGACACGCAACCCGATGGTCGTGTCCTGGCCTGGCAAGATTGAACACGACGGCGAGATGCGCACGCAATTCCATCATGTCATCGATATCGCGCCAACCATCTACGAGATTCTGGATATCCCCCATCCAGAGGTCGTGAACGGCTACACGCAGATGCAGATGGACGGGGTGAGCCTTGCCTATACTTTTGACGATGCAGGGGCTGCGCCGCAGAAGTCTGAACAGTTCTTCGACAACAATGGCAGCCGTGGTATCTACATCGATGGTTGGTTTGCTGGTACTTTCGGGCCGTTCACACCATGGGATAGCGCAGGCTCTGCCGCCGGAATTGCGGACTGGGATTCCGACGACGACGTTTGGGAGCTCTACAATTTGGCCGAAGACTTCAGCCAGGCCGATGATCTCGCGGCCGATATGCCAGACAAACTAGCTGAAATGCAGGCGCGTTTCCTTGAAGTGGCCGAGGACAACAAGGACTTCCCGATCGGTGCCGGCAACTGGTTGCGCATTCATCCGCAGGATCGCATCGCTTCTGACTACGACCAATGGACGTTTGGGCCGGAGACCAAGCGGATGCCCGAGTTTGCAGCACCCGGTGTCGGCCGGCAGTCAACGCGTGTGACCATCGATGCGGAATTTGAAGAAAACACCAATGGTGTGCTCTACGCAGTTGGCGGTGCGGGCGGCGGTCTGAGCGTTTACGTTCAGGACAGCGCGTTGATCTACGAATACAACATGCTGATCATCGAAAACACGCAGGTGAAGACAGACATAATCCCCAGCGGTCGCCACAAGATCATCATCGATACCAGTATAGCTAAACCCGGCGGTCCTGCCGATGTAAGCATCTCGTTGAATGGTGACGTCGTCGCTAAGGCACAGGTGCCGTCGACTGTGCCCGCCGCGTTCACGGCAACCGAAAGCTTTGACGTTGGGCGCGACCTCGGTTCTCCTGTTTCTCTCGCGTATGAAGATACCAGACCTTTTGAATTCGAAGGAGTTATTCACTCAGTGCAAATCGCGCAGGGTGGCGCACTGAGACCCTGACAGGGCGCAGCAAAGCTTATGCCCTTTAGACAATGCCATTTGAGTTGGCGTCTACAGGGAATGGGAGCGACCTATTGGCGGGAAGGCTGAGTGCAGTGGTTCGATGTTTTATGAATGTCCGCTTTTGGCATCGACACCCGGAAACCTCGCATCGACAGAGAATGATTGCTTCCGGCCTTTTTGAGCGTCGCAGTACGAAAAACCGACGTCGCCTTTGGGCTCGGAGCAGTCGTTAGCTGCGCGACGGTTGAATGGCTGGTATGGTGAAGGTTTTTCGATGCGGGCCGTGGCGTGAGGGTGTGGCTTGGCGGGCCGTCGGCCCGCGTTGGAAAACCTCCCAAGGTGGAAGCCGCGAGACGCCGGGCGTGGTCTATGGGGAAAGCGTGCTGACTGTCGTGTGTGCTGGTACACTCGGTTCTTGAGACGCGGTGCTGGGTTTGGTGCTCTTGCTAAGGGTCATCGCGGCGACGTGGCCTGTAAATCCCTGATGGCGGTCTGATCCTGCGTGCTGCAGACGACAGGGCAAACACGTGCCGGTCCGGCTGCGGTGTGCGAGGCAATGGGTCTGTTGTGTCGACGGGCGTGTCGTCATGCTGCCTGCTTCCGCGGAGGCGCGCGAGATCTGGGGATCTGGCCGCGGCGGAAGACCTCGACGATGCGCATTGCCCCGCCGCAGTCGGGGCACGGTTCCCGGAGCGTGAGGGGCGGCGCGGGATCGTCACCGGCGGTCTCCGGGTTCGCGGTCGAGGCAGCGCCGAGCAGGACCCTGATCTGAGCGATCTTGTCCGTTCTGCCTGCTCCGGCGAGGAAGCCGTAGTGGCGGATGCGGTGGAAGCCGTCAGGCAGGACGTGGATCAGGAAGCGGCGGATGAACTCTTCGGTGGACAACCGCATCACCCTTGAGCGATCACCACATTTGATCCTGTAATCCTTCCAGCGGAAGGCCACGGCCCCCGCGTCGGCACTGATTAGGCGATGGTTCGAGATCGCGACCCGATGCGTGTAGCGGCTGAGATAGGCGAGTACGGCCTCGGGGCCACCGAAGGGTGGTTTTGCGTAGACGACCCAGTCGGTCTTGCGTAGCGGCGCGAGCCAAGCGGCAAACGCGGCGGCGTCAGTCAATCCGGCGAGGTCACGGAAGAAGGTGAGCGCGCCTTCTCGGTGAAGGGACATCAATCCCTCGAGGAACAGACGCCGGAATAACCGCGACAGGACACGGATAGGCAAGAAGAAGCCGGGGCGGCAGGCAACCCACCTTGTGCCGTCCGGCGACAGGCCACCGCCGGGTACGATCATGTGAATGTGCGGATGATGGGTGAGCGCTGAGCCCCAGGTGTGCAGCACGCAGGTCATGCCGACGCGGGCACCAAGGCGCTTCGGGTCGGCGGCGATGGTCGCCACCGTCTCGGCCGAGGCGCGGAACAGGAGGCCGTAGACGGCCCGTTTGTTCCAGCAGGCGATCCGCGCGATCTCGGCAGGTAGCGTGAAGACCACGTGAAAGTACTCGACGGGCAGCAGATCCTCGGCGCGTGCCGCCATCCAGTCGCGCGCCGCAGGGCCCTGGCACTTCGGACAGTGCCGGTTCTTGCAGCTGTTGTAGGCGATGTGGCTGTGGCCGCATTTGGTGCAGGCCGCAACATGCCCGCCAAGCGCCTCCGTTCGGCAGGCTTCGATCGCCGACATCACCTTGAGCTGGCTCAGGCTGACATGTCCCGCATTGGCCCGCCGCCACGCCGGACCATGGGCACGGAATATGTCAGCGATCTCCAGCCTCGGCCGGGGCAACGCCCGGGCCGGTCACTCCAGGCTGCGCTTCAGGGTCTGGTCCTGCAGTTTGGCCAGCATCTCGTAGGGGCTGACCGTGTCCCGGATCGTCTTTGTGGCGACGTGGGTGTACTGCGCGGTCGTCGTCAGCTTGGCATGGCCGAGCAGGACCTGGATGACCCGCACGTCCGTGTTCGCTTCGAGAAGATGGGTGGCGAAGCTGTGGCGAAGCGTGTGCAGGGTCGCCGGCTTGCCGATCCCGGCCATGTTCTTCGCTGATGTGAACGCCCGGTTCAGCTGCCGCGGCGAGATCGGGTTGATCTTGGGTTTGCCGGGGAACAGCCATCCCTCAGGCCGGGCTTCAAGCCACCAGTCGCGCAACAGCCCCAGAAGGCCAGGCGACAACATGACCTTGCGGTCCTTCCTGCCCTTACCCTGCTCGACATGGATCAGCATCCGGTCGCTGTCGATGTCGCCGATCTTGAGGTTGCAGACCTCGGCGGCCCGGAGCCCGGCGCCATAGGAGATGCTGAGCGCGGCACGGTACTTCAGCCCCGGCCCCGGTGCAGCCATCAAGAGATCCGACACCTCCTCGACACTGAACACGACGGGCAGCTTCCGTGGCTGGGTCCGGAACTGCATAAAGCGCTTCATCTCTTCCCGCCCGCAGGTCATGCCGAAGAAAAACCTCAGCGCCACGATCCGCACGTTGAACGTGCTGGCCGTGACCCCGGTGTCGGTCATGTGCAGCTGATAGGCGCGCAGATCGTCCGGCGTGGCCGTGTCGGGTGAGCGCCCAAGGAACGTGGCGAAATCCTTAATCGCCCGGATGTGCGCCTTCTGGGCCTTCTCGTCCATCCCCCAAATGCGCATGTCCTCGATCATCCGCGCCCGCAGCGGTGAAATCCTCTCCTCCGTCATGGAAACCTCCTGTCTGTCGATTGAGAGGCCCCAATCGTCAGGCAGGCGTCCCCATTCCCAAATGCACGAGGGTCAGATCAACGCCCGACGCAGCAACAAACGCCAATGCCGCGGAGCGGCTTCGTCCTCGGGCCTAAGCTTTGAGAGTGCGGTACATGCCAAGCCATGGTTGTCGTCAGCCGAATTTCGCTGGACCACGATCTTTATCACTTTTTGCTGCACATTTTGCTGCACAAGTTGCAGCATCCAGAAAAGTTAGCCCCATCAAATACAAGCACTTCACCCCATGATGTTAAAAAACTTTCGGACTGTCTCTCCGCCATCCAAACCCAAATCACCGCGACCCAAAGCAAAACATTTCCCTAGCGACTGCGCCTAAACGTACTGGGTGTTTGCCCTGTCCACCGCTTGAATGACCGCCGGAAACTGGCACTGTCGTGGAAATTCAAAAGCGCCGCGATCGCCTCGGTCGACAAACGTGCGTCACCCAAAAGCGCCATTGCCTGCCGGGACAGCACCGCCTCCTTGATCTCGCGAAAGCTCGTGCCCTCCGCCTCAAGCCGCCGCGCCAATGTGCGCGGGCTCACGAGCAGCTCTTGCGCGACACTCTCCGCGCTTACCGTCCCGGGCCGCGCCGTCAGCATCATCTGCTCCACGCAGTGGCTGGTGGGCTTGCCCTTCCCCTGCTGGCTCTGATGCAGCATTTCTTCACAATGGCGCTGCGCGATCCGAAAGGCTTGGCTGTCGGCCTGGGCATTAGGTGCGAAACACAGGGCTTTCGGCATCAGGATCCGGTCGACCTCCGCCTCGAACTGGTAGGTCAAAGGCGCCAACTCTTCATAAAGCGGGAAATAGGCCGGGCGCGCGTGCCGCATATGCGCCTCCAGCCCGCCGAGGTCCTGCCCGGTGATATGGCTCGCAATCTGATGAAAGGACGCAAACATCGTCTCGGCCAGAAAGCGCGAGATCTCGTTGCTCACCGGCAGGCGCTGACCGGCCTGAATCTCGACCACGTCCTCATGGACCTGCAACCTCAGCAAAATGTAATTCGCCCGCGTCGGCAAGAACTGGGCGAGGCCCTGAAGCGCCTCGATCAGGTTCGGACTGCTCATCATCATGAAGCCGATGGGCCCGTGGGCCGCCGTCGTCAGGCGACGCCCGAACCTGAGGCCGAGCCCCCGCGCTTCAGACATCGCCAAACCGTTCTGATAAACGCGCAACTGATCGACAGCCGAAATCAGGCAATCCGGCTCCGCCAGCTCCTTTGCCGTCAATGAGGTCCCCGCCAAAAGAGGTACCATCTCCCTGCCCGACAGGCCCAGCTCCCGAGCAAAAAGGCGTGGATAGTCGCTGCGCAGATTTGGCTCAAAAGCCCAAGGGCTTTGGCCCGGGTCAAAATACATAGGGACGGTAATCTCCTTTGAGCGTGCGGATATTGACGCCACGTACTGGCATGAAATGTCCCCCTTGTGGCAGAAAATGTCCTGTTTTGCCTCCTTATGCAAATCTAACCTCCCCGGACGCCAGCCAAGAAAGCTCGCCATCGAAGGGGAAGAAAATGTCTGCACGCAACTGGGCCATCAATCAGATGGCGAAGGTCGTTCCAATGGACCGGCAGATCCGGGCGGTGCACGGCATCGTGAAACTGCAGCGCCGGTTCCTGCGCGATCCCGATGTGCGGGAATTCGATCCGGACCCGCCCGCCAATATCTCGAACCTGCCCATCGAGTCCCTCGACGTCAGCAATCCCTACCTGTTCCAGCAGAACAAATGGCAGGACTACTTCAAACGGCTCCGTGACGAGTGCCCGGTGCACTACCAGGCCAATAGCCCCTTTGGCCCCTTCTGGTCGGTCACGCGCCACGAATACGTGTCCTTCGTCGACCGACGCTCCGACCTCTTCTCGGCAGAGCCTCTCATCATGCTGGGTGACCCACCGCTGGGCTTGCCCATCGATACCTTCATCGCCCGTGATGCGCCGGTGCACACCTTGCGCCGCAAGGCGGTGCAGCCCGTCGTCGCGCCAAAGAACCTCAATCAGTTCGAAAGCGTGATCAGAGAACGCACGGTCGAAGTTCTGGATAGCCTCCCGGTGGGCGACCCCTTCGACTGGGTCGATCTAGTCTCCGTCGAACTCACCTCGCGGATGCTCGCGACGATACTCGACTTCCCCTACGAGGAACGCCGCAACCTCGCCGAGTGGTCCGACCAGGCAACCGGCCACGATGTCCTCACGGGCGGCGGTGCCGATCCCGATCTGGTCTACGACGCCGCCGCCAACGTCGTTGAGAACTTCGTCGCGCTCTGGGAGGAGAAATCCGCCAGACTCGACCGCGGCGAAGAGCTCGGCTTCGACATCATCAGTCTGATGCTGAAAAACGAAGAAAGTCGCAAACTCATCAAGGACCGCGCCGCCTTCCTCGGGGACCTGTCGCTCCTCATCGTTGGCGGCAACGACACCACCCGAAATTCCATGTCCGGCGGCGTCGTGGCGCTCAACTACTTCCCCGAGGAATTCGAGAAACTCAAAGCCAACCCCGATCTCATCCCCAACATGGTGAGCGAGATCATCCGCTGGCAAACGCCCCTCGCCTACATGCGCCGCATCGCCAAAGAGGACGTCGAACTGGGCGGCGAAACCATCCGCAAGGGCGACAAGGTCGTGATGTGGTACGCCTCGGCCAATCGTGACGAACGCATGTTCGACGACCCCGACCGCTTCATGATCGATCGTCCCAACACGCGCCGCCACATGTCCTTCGGCGACGGCATCCACCGCTGCATGGGCAACCGGCTCGCTGAAATGCAGCTGCGCATCCTCTGGGAAGAATTGCTGGCAAGGTTCTCGAAAATAGCGATGCTAGAGGAACCAACGCGCGTACGATCGAACTTCGTGAGAGGGTACTCGAACCTCATGGTCAAACTTGAACGGAATGCCTCGGCCAATGGCTGACACCTTCGACTACATCGTCGTGGGCGGCGGATCCGCCGGCTGCGCGCTGGCCAACCGGCTCAGCGAAGATCCCAAAAGTACCGTCTGCCTGATCGAGGCCGGCGGCGAGGCCCGCAGCCTCCTGACCCGTGTGCCCGTCGCGGCGGCAGCAACCGTCCCTGCCCATCTCGGGGTCAAGATTTACAACTGGGCCTTCGACACGACGGCCCAGCCCGGGCTCAAGGGACGTCGCGGTTTCCAACCCCGTGGGCGCGGCTTGGGCGGATCCTCCTTGCTCAACGCGATGATCTATGTCCGTGGCCACCGCAACGACTATGACGGATGGCGCGACGCAGGCTGCGTGGGCTGGGGCTATGATGACGTGCTGCCTATCTTCAAACGTGCGGAAAACTTTGTGGACGGCGCGGACGATTATCACGGCGGCACGGGCCCGCTCCATGTGCGCCATATCACCGACCCGCATAAGGTTTCTCACGACTTCGTCGCCGCCTGCGGCGAATTGCAGATCGCCGAGAACAAGGACTTCAATGGGCCCGAGCAATCCGGGGCCGGTTTATACGACGTCACGCAGTTCCATTCCGCCAAGGCAGGAGAAAGATGCTCCACCGCCGCCGCCTATCTTGAACCGGCACGCGAACGCCCGAACCTCGAGGTGAAGACCAATACACCGGTCTCACGCGTCCTGATCGAGGACGGCAAGGCCACGGGCGTCGAAACCCTCAAAGGCGGGCGAAAATCCGAGGTGCGCTGCCGGGGCGAGGTGATCCTCAGCGCCGGCGCATTCCAGTCTCCGCAGCTCCTCATGCTCTCTGGCATCGGCCCCGGTGCCGAACTGCAAAGGCATGGCATCGCCGTCCAAAAAGACGCACCCGATGTCGGCCAAAACCTCCAGGACCACGTCGATTTCACCCTCAGCTACGGTGTGAACACGACCAAGGTCTTTGGCATCGGCGGCGCAGCAGCGCTCGACATGTGGCGAGGCGCATTGCAGTGGCGCAAAGACGGTCGCGGTATCCTCGCCTCGAACTTTGCCGAGGCCGGAGCTTTCTTCTCCGTCGGCCCTGACGGAAACGCGTGGCCCGACACGCAGCTCCATTTCGCCGCCGCCCGCATTGAAAGACACGCCAAACGGCTCTTTTGGGGCTACGGCATCTCCTGCCACGCCTGCGTCTTGCGCCCCTTCAGCCGGGGCGAAGTGACACTCAGCAGCGCTGACGCGCAGGACGCGCCCAATATCGATCCCCGCTTCCTCACAGATGACCGGGACATGGCGATGCTGCTGGCCGGCGTACGCAAGACCGCCGAGGTGATGAAAGCGCCGTCAATCGCCAAACACATCACGAAATCCCACACGATTTCGGGCGACGAAACGGACGCAGAGCTCGAAGACATCATCCGCAGCCGTGCCGACACGATCTACCACCCCGTGGGCACCTGCCGCATGGGCGGCGACGCCGCATCGGTGGTGGATGAGAAACTGCAGGTGCGCGGCGTCTCGGGCCTACGCGTGGCAGACGCCTCGATCATGCCCCGCATCGTCAGCGGCAACACCAACGCGCCCACCATCATGATCGGCGAAAAGGCCAGCGACCTGATCAAACTCAGCGCCTGAAGCCGGATGTCGCCAGCGAAAAGCTAAAGGACCCGGACACATGGACCATGGGCGACCGAGGCACGCCCTTGCAAACCAGCGCCCGGGCCCTGGCCGAATGCCTCGCCCCGATGCAGGCGCTCGCGGCCAATCTGGAGATCGAGGAAGAGGAAGGTTAGCGCGTCAGCGTCCGCGACACCGCGTCTTTCCACCCGGCATAGCGGGCGTCTCGCGTGGCGTCCGCCATGGCGGGCTCAAACCGACGGTCCAGCGCCCAGCTGGCCGCAAATTCTTCCTGATTTGGATAGATGCCGGACCGCTGCCCCGCGAGCCACGCGACGCCCAGCGCCGTGGTCTCCAGGATCTGCGGGCGATCCACTTCTGCACCCAGAATGTCCGACAGGAACTGCATAGTCCAATCGCTGGCGCTCATCCCGCCGTCCACGCGCAGCACCGCGTCGCCGCCCATACCGCCCGTGTCGGCGCGCATGGCCTCCCACAGGTCGCGGGTCTGGTAGCCCACGCTCTCCAGTGCTGCCTTGGCGAACTCTTCAGGCCCCGTGCCCCGCGTCAGCCCGTATATCGCGCCCCGGCAATCGGCGTCCCAATAGGGCGCGCCCAGCCCCGTAAAGGCCGGCACCAGATAGACATCCTGCCCCGCATCCGCGGCCTCGGCCAAGGGCTGCGTTTCCTTCGCATCGCGAATGATCTTCAGCCCGTCCCGCAGCCACTGCACAACGGCACCGGCAATAAATATAGATCCTTCAAGCGCATAGGTGGTCTTGCCCCCCAGCTGGTAGGCAATGGTGCCCAGCAGGCGGTTCTGGCTTTCCACCAGCGTATCGCCCGTGTTGAAGAGCGCGAAACACCCGGTCCCGTAGGTCGACTTCATCATGCCGGGCTCAAAGCACGCCTGCCCCAGCGTTGCGGCCTGCTGGTCACCTGCCACGCCGTAGATCGGGATCTCCGCGCCGAAAAGGTCGGCCCGCGTCGTCCCGAAATCCGCATCGCAATCCAGCACTTCTGGCAGCATCGACATCGGGATGCCGTAGCGGGTGCAGATGGTCGACGACCAGCGCCCATTGCGAATGTCATAGAGCATCGTGCGCGCCGCGTTCGTGGCGTCTGTCACATGGCGCTGTCCGCCCGTCAGCCGCCAGATCAGGTAGCAATCCACCGTCCCAAAGGCGAGCTTCCCGGCCTCCGCGGCCTCCCGCGCGCCCTCAACCGTGTCGAGGATGTATTTGACCTTGGTGCCGCTGAAATAGGGGTCCGCTAAGAGCCCCGTTTTCTGCGTGATAGTGGCCTCAAAACCTTCCTCGCGAAGCTCGCGGCAGAACGGCTCGGTGCGGCGGTCTTGCCAGACGATAGCATTGTGGATCGGCTTACCGGTCTCCCGGTCCCAGACAAGCGTCGTCTCGCGCTGGTTGGTGATGCCGATGGCTGCAATATCAGTGGCCTTGAGGTCCGCACGTTCCAGCACCGCGCGGGTCGTGGCCACCACAGTGGCCCATAGATCCGCCGGGTCGTGCTCAACCCAACCAGATTGCGGGTAGTGCTGCGGGAATTCTTCCTGCGCCACGGCCTTCACCGCCATGGCCTTGTCGAAAACGATAGCGCGGCTCGACGTCGTGCCCTGGTCGATGGCGATGATATGGCTCATGGGTTCCCTCCCCCTCATGCGTCAGGCAGCTTCGGCCTTTTGTCTCTTCTTTTCAATCCACTGGTCGAGGGCTTTGACCTCGTCCGCGCTCATGCGCAGGCCCAGTTTCGACCGCCGCCAAACGACGTCCTCGGCGCTTTGGACATATTCATGGTCGATGAGCCACGCGATCTCTTGCGCGGTCAGCGACGCACCGAACGCCTCGCCCAGATCTGCTGGTTCCTTGGCATCGCCCAGCACCGCCCAGGCCTCCGTGCCATAGGCGCGGATCAGACGCTTGGCCCAGCGGTCATCGAGGAACGGATAGTCGGTCTTGAGCGCGGCAATCTTAGCGTCCACCTCAGTGACCCCGAAATCGCCCCCCGGCATGGCGACACCCGCCGTCCAGGCCTTCCCCGGCACGGCCATCCCCTCGGCCAGCTTCTCCATCGCGTGCTCGGCGAGCTTGCGATAGGTGGTGATCTTGCCGCCAAAGATATTGAGCAGCGGCGCGCCTTCGGTATTCAGCTTGAGCACGTAATCCCGCGTCGCCGCCGACGCACTCGACGCGCCATCATCATAGAGCGGCCGCACCCCGGAATAGGTCCAGACAACATCGTCCTTGGTGATTGGCTTGGCAAAGTAATTCGACGCGAAATCAAGCAGATAGTCACGCTCCGCCTCAGAAATCGCCGGCTTCACTGACGGGTCGTCATGGTCGGCATCCGTGGTCCCTATCAACGTGAAATCAGTCTCATAAGGGATCGAAAAGATGATCCGCCCGTCTTCACCCTGGAAGAAATAGCATTTGTCGTGATCGTAGAGCCGCTTGGTCACGATGTGTGAGCCCCGCACCAGACGCACGCCCTCAGAGGTGTTCTGCCTGACCTTGGTGCGGATCACGTCCTCGACCCAGGGCCCCCCGGCGTTCACCAGCGCCTCCGCTGTGACCTGCCGCGTGCCCTTTGCGTCCTCCAGCGTCACGGTCCAAAGCTCGTCGGTTCGCTCTGCGCCCACGACCTTGGTGCGCGGCAGGATCGTCGCGCCCCGCGCCTCGGCATCGCGCGCGTTCAGCACTACCAGACGGCTGTCCTCGACCCAGCAATCAGAATATTCATACGCCTTTTCAAAGCGTTCCTGCAACGGCGCGCCCTCTGGCGATCCGCGAAGTCTTACCGTCGACGTGGGCGGCAGGATCTTCCGCCCACCCAGATTGTCATACATGAAAAGCCCCAGCCGGATCAGCCAGGCCGGACGGCGACCCTTCATCCACGGCATGACAAAGCTCAGCAGGTTCGAGGTCGGCGTGGCCGATTCAAACCGCATGTCACGGTGATACGGCAGCACGAACCGCATGGGCCACGAGATATGCGGCATCGCCCCCAGCAGCCGTTCACGCTCGATGAGGCTCTCGCGCACCAGACGGAACTCGAAATATTCCAGATAGCGCAGCCCGCCGTGGAACAGCTTCGTCGAGGCCGACGAGGTAGCCGATCCCAGATCGCTCATTTCGGCCAGCCCGACCTTCATTCCGCGCCCCGCCGCATCACGGGCAATGCCGCAGCCATTGATGCCGCCGCCGATAATAAAGAGGTCGAAATCTGCCATGGGTCTTTCTCCCTACAGCGGGAAATGTTGCCCCCGCGTTAGCGCTCGCAATCCCTCTGTCACGGGTCCGGGGGCCTTGTAAATGCCCGGCGAGTGGTTCCAAATTGTGGACCGCCACAGGGGCAAAAACGCCCCCTTTGAACCTAGCCCCGAAATCCCGTCGCGACGACGAATTTCTCCGAGGAATCTGACCGCGACGCGCCCGGTTTGACGTTCGCGACCTTTACAAATTTCTGCTTCAGCAGCTTCTGAAGATCCCCTTCAGCGCCCCCCGCTAGCACTTTTGCAACAAAAGACCCGCCCGGCGTCAAAACGTCAAAAGCAAGCTCGGCAGCCGCCTCGCACAGCGCCATGATCCGCAAATGGTCGGTCTGTTTGTGACCAGATGACGCGGCCGCCATGTCCGACATGACCACGTCCGCCTGCCCGCCCAGCCAGGCCTTTACCTTGTCGTCGGCCCCGTCTTCCATGAAATCGAGAACGTGAATCTCTGCCCCAGGGATAGGTTCGACTTCTTGCAGGTCCACACCCAGCACCGTGCCCTCTGGCCCCGGCCCCTCGCCCAGCGCATTCACGCGACGCACCGCCACCTGGCACCAGCCGCCGGGCGCACAGCCCAGATCGACGACCCGCGCGCCGGGTTTCAGAAACCCGTATTTGTCGTCCAGTTCGAGGATCTTGAACGCCGCGCGCCCGCGATAGCCTTCGGCCTTGGCGCGTTTGACATAGGGATCGTTCAGCTGACGCTCCAGCCAACGCGTCGATGACAGTCTGCGCCCCCGCGCGGTCTTTACCTTGACCCGCAGATCGCGCTGCCCGCGCCCCGAATTGCCCTTTTTCCGATCCGTCATCGCCTCGTCTCCGGGTCGCCCCCGCATGTGCCGCCGTGCGTTAAGCCTATCGAAATCCCGCTCGGCCATAAGCAGCGCAGTGTAAATGGTACGTCTGCTCAGGGGTTACGAGGGCCACAGCGTGGGCGCAAGCCTCAGCTGCGTTTCAGGTGATCCCCACGACGTTGGTTACAGGCCGGTGCAGCAACCTCAGTGCTGCACCGGTATATCACACGCTCTCCAGAAACCCGTCCGCGCTCATCTGTGCGTAGAGAAGCCCCTCCCGCAGGCCCCGATCCGCCACCGACAGCTTGTCGGTGGGCCAGACACGCAGCAATGCTTGAAGGATCGCGGCCCCCGACATGATCAGCGCGTGACGGTCACGCCCGATCCTCGGGTCCGCACGGCGTCCAGCAGGGCCCAGATCCAGGTAGTCGCGGATCACCGCGTCAATCTGGTCCGAGGTCATGGTCATGCCGTCCACCTTGGTCCGGTCATAGCGTTTCAGACCCAAATGCGACGCTGCCACCGTGGTCACGGTGCCGCTCGTACCGATGATCTGGAATCCCTCGCGCGAGGCCTCCGCGCTATAGGGCGCGAACTCGGCGAGGTTTTCCTCGAAAAACCAGCTCATCAGCGCGAACCGCGCGGCATCATCAGTCACGTCATCGAACTGCTCGCGCAGCGTGGCAACCCCCAGAGGCACCGAAATCCAGTCGACAACCCGCGCCCCTTCGTGCGGGCCCTCGAAACCTGAGTGTAGCCCCATGATCGCCTGTTTGCGCCGCGTGCGTGGCACCTGCGTGAGGTCGATCCAGACCAGCTCCGTCGAGCCGCCGCCGATATCGATCACGAGCAACTGCTGCGTCTTCTTGGATACCAGCGGAGCACAGGAAATGGCTGCAAACCGCGCCTCGTCCTTGGGATCAATGATATCGAGCGCCAGCCCCGTCTCGCGTTTGACATAACGCACAAAATCAGGCGCGTTCTTTGCCCGCCGGCAGGCTTCGGTAGCCACCAGCTTCATCCGCGTCACACCGTGATGCTTCAGCTTTTGCTTGCAGATGCGCATGGCCTGCACGGTCTTGCCCATCGACGCCCGCGAAAGCTTGCCAGTGGTCTCCAGCCCCCTGCCCAGCTGCACCGCTTTCGAGAAACTGTCGACAACGGCAAACGACGCGCCGGACGGGCGCGCAATCAGCATGCGACAACTATTCGTGCCCAAATCCAGCGCCGCATAGAGCGGCGCCGACCGGGCGTCTGGCGGTGCTGACGGTTCAACCGTTTCCGGGATCGCGTCCGCACCGCTGGGACGCTGTGGCGCCATCTTCCGCGCCTTTCATATCGAGTTACCCCAACGCTAGGCCCGTTTCGTTCCATACGCAACGGCCAACAGATTTTTTGCGCGCAGTCGGTCCGCTGCTTCGACGTGTCGAAAACGAGCGATTTAGACGGTAATCTCCACGATAGAAGGGGCGAAATCTGACGTGGATTCTCGAAGGGATTCTCAGGGGGATTCCGGAAAACGGCCGGACAGCAACAGAGGGGGGCTAAGATGCCTGACGTGACTATCGTATATTGGCGCGACATCCCGGCTCAGGTGATCGTGGGCAAAGGCCGCCGAGGCGCCAAGGTCCAGTTGCCCGAACGCTTTGAGCAGGCCATCGATGCCGCTGCCATGAAACTTGGCGCCTCCGACACCGATGCTTATCTGGCAGAATGGCGCAAGGCGGCGCCCTACTCCGTTGACGGCGACCCCACCGAGGTCGCCGCCGCTGAGGCCGCCCGCCTCGATGCAGAATACGACCCCGCCCGCGTGCGCGCGCTCATCCAAAACGAAGGCAAAGCCTGAGGAAACCGAAATGGCACTTCTAAATTTCAAATCCCGCGAAGAAGCTCCCATCGAGGTGAACCCCGAGGTCGAGAGCTTTCTGAAAGACTTCTCCATCGAAGTGATGCCCCGCACCGCCGAGAAGGTAGACGATTTCAAGGCTATCCTGCCCGCCGGTACACGCGTCTACATCGCCCATATCGAAGGCACGCCCATCGAGGAGATGGTCGCCACCGCCAAACGGCTCTCCGCCGACGGCTTCAAGGTCATGCCCCACTTCCCCGCGCGCATCATCAAGGATGAGGCCACGCTCAAGGATTGGATCGCACGCTACGAGGGCGAGGCAGGCGTCGAACAGGCGCTCTTGCTTGCCGGTGGCGTGGACAAACCCCACGGCGACTACGACAGCTCCATGCAACTGCTCGAATCCGGCGCCTTCGGTCACTTCAAGCGCCTGCACGTTGCGGGACATCCCGAAGGCAACAAGGACATCGATCCCGATGGCTCGATGACCAATGTCGACGCCGCGCTGCGCTGGAAACAAGCGTTCTCGGAAACCTCCGACGCCGAAATGGCCATCGCCACTCAGTTCTGCTTCGAGGCCGCGCCGGTCATCGAATGGGCCGACAGCCTCAAAGAGGCCGGAATCACGATCCCGATCCATATCGGCGTCGCTGGCCCCGCAAAATTGCAAACCTTAATTAAATTTTCGATAGCTTGCGGCGTCGGTGCGTCCTTGCGCGTGCTCCAGCGTCGGGCGAAGGATGTGACCAAACTTCTTTTGCCCTTCGAACCTACGGAGTTCCTCGCTGACCTCGCTGCTCACAAGGCTGCGAACCCCGACTTCAACATCTCCCATGTGCACTTCTTCCCGCTGGGCGGGATCAAGACCAACGCCACATGGACGCAAAACAACCGCGGCGCCTCCGGCGCACCTGCGGCCTGAGGCTCTCGGATCGGTGGCGGCACTCCTCTTTGACCTAGACGGCACCATGCTCGACACCGATCCTATCCACCTCGCTGTGTTCACCGAGATGATGGCCGATTTCGGCCTGAACGTGGACCACGATTTCTACATGCAACATGTCCATGGACGGTTGAACGAAGACTTCTTTGCAGAGTTCTTGCCGGATCTCGAAGATCCCCATGCTCTCAGCCGCAAAAAAGAGGCCGCCTTCCGCGACCGGCTCCCGCGCCCCTACCCCGAAATGCCGGGGATTACGGCACTCCTCGCTCGTGCAGAGCGTGAGGGCTGGCCCATGGCCGTTGTCACCAATGCCGAACGGGCAAATGCCGAGGCAATGCTCGACGCCATCGGCCATCGTGACAGGATAGACGTCCTCGTCATCGGCGAAGAGTGTTCCAAGGCCAAACCTGATCCAGAGCCCTACCATGCCGCCATGCGCGCTCTCGGCAAGGCCCCCGAAAACTGCATCGCCTTCGAAGACAGCCCCTCGGGTCTAAGGGCCGCCGCCGCGTCAGGTGCCTACACCGTCGGCGTCGCCTCATCTCTTACCCCCGCTCAGCTTGGCCAGGCGGGCGCCGCCACAACCATCGAACACTTCAACGATCCAGCGTTAGAGCCTGTGCTCCAGCGCCTTAAGGGAGATAGCCATGACGCGCACCGTCATTGAATCAAAAACAAAAACCGCCGTCATGGGCTTTGACGAACCGTTTTGCGTCATTGGCGAACGCATCAACCCCACGGGCCGCAAGATTCTGAACGAGGAACTGGAGCGCGGCGATTTTTCCCGGGTTGAGGCCGACGCCATCGCGCAGGTTGCCGCCGGTGCCAACGTGCTCGACATCAACTCGGGGGCCGTCTTCTCCAACAAGATGGCCGAAGATCCGCGCTACGCCGACAACAACTTTGTCGAGCCCGACCTAATGCGTCAGCTCGTCGAAAAGGTGCAGGCCGTCACTGACTGCCCACTTTGCATCGACAGCTCGGTCCCCGGTGCCCTCGAAAACGGCCTCGCTGCTGCCGAGGGCCGCCCCCTGCTGAACTCGGTCACGGGTGAAGAAGAACGCCTCGAAATGGTGCTGCCACTGGTGGCCAAGTACAACGTGCCCGTCGTGGCGATCTCGAACGACGACACCGGCATCTCCGAGGACCCCGATGTCCGCTTTGCCGTGGCCAAAAAGATCGTGGAACGCGCCGCCGATTTCGGCATTCCGGCCCATGACATCGTCGTCGATCCGCTCGTGATGCCCATCGGCGCCATGGGCACCGCTGGCCTTCAGGTCTTTACGCTGGTCCGTCGCCTGCGCGAGGAACTGGGCGTCAACACCACCTGCGGCGCGTCGAACATCTCGTTCGGTCTGCCGAACCGCCACGGCATCAACAACGCGTTCCTGCCAATGGCGATGACCGCCGGCATGACCTCTGCGATCATGAACCCGGTCGCGCTCCCCGTGGGTCCCAAAAAGCTCGCCGAAGCCAAGGAAAAGGTGGCCGCTGCCGGGATCATCCTGCCCGAAGGCATGGATGACGAGGCGTTCTGCAAGGCATTTAACCTCGGCTCCACCAAGCCACGCGCCGGTAAGGAGATGGAGGCCATCCGCGCCGCCAACTTCCTGACCAACAATGACGAAGGCGGGGCCGCTTGGATCGGCTTTAACAAAGACCCCGATGCCGCCCCTGCCGGTGGCCGCGCACGCGGCGGGCGCCGTCGGCGCGCGGGCTAGTTCAGCACGCGGTAGACTTGGTATCTTCCACGTTCGCCGATGCGCTCCAGAGGCGCGTCGGCGACAATAACGGGGTCCAGCGGCTCGAACGCGATCACCTTGGTGAATTTTTCGGACCAGGCCTCGAGATAGGGCACGACGTAACAGTCTCCGCCCGCCTCGTTTTCCACCGCCGCGAACAGACCGCAGGCCGGGTTCGCCGTCGCCAGCGGATCGGCATGGTCTACCCATTCGGGCTTCAGCTGCACCGCATGCACGCCCTGAAAGAGAGTGGGAATGAACGCTTCGCTCACGGCCACCGCATAGCCCTGCGCGTGGCTGTGTCGCTTTTCGGTCCACAGCCCCGGCGCGCGTACTGGCAAGAGCCGGTCACCGGGTTCCAGCGTTTCTTCGAACAGGCCCACCAGCTGCCGCATCTCGGCGTCACTCTTGGCAAACCACGCGCCCATCTGCGCCCCACGCAACCCGGTCGCTCCCAGCATCAGGGCCATCGCCACTGCCACAAAGGTCATATTGCGACCCCGGAACGTGCTCGCGGCGACCATGACCAGCAAGAATACAAAGGGAAAACGGATATGGATCAGCGCCACGCCACTCAGCCAGTTCGGGGCCAACAGAACCGCCGCAAGCAGCATGAGAACCGGCCCGCGCATGGCAGGGGCCAATCGGAAACCGATACTGTAGCGCTCGGGTAAAAGCACCGACGCGGCCGCCGCGAGCAGCCCCAAGGTGATGTAGAGCGCGACGACATTCATCTCGGGCGTCAGATCCGAGGCAAAGCTTGTAAGCGGCGTCAGCCAGCGCCGAAATAGGCGGTCCGACAGATCACCAAACTCCGTATAGCTGCCCGCCGGGTTCTCCGGCCCCGTGGCCAGTGAAATCAGCAACCAGATGACCGGGATCAGGAATGGCAACGCCATGACCCCACAACTGGCCAACTGCGCCCCACGCCGCCCTTGGGCCTCCAACACCTTCTGTGCCTCGCGCCCAAAGGCCATGGCCCCGAGCACCGCGAAGGCAAAGAAATGCATCAGGAACAGAACCGGCGCGATGACGGCAAAGATGATCGCCCGCTGCCACAACGGCCGCGCCTCGGTCACCAGAAACAGTGCGAAGGCGTAAATCGCGAAAGGCAGCGAGAAGGAATAGTTCTGAAACCCGAAAAGAAACGTGCAGTGAAAGGCCAAGAGCCCCGCCGCCAGCGACCACCAGGTCAGTCGCCCATGGATCGCATAGGCCAGCACCAGACCAGCGGCAAAGAAGTTCACCGCCGTGAACGTCATGACCCGATGCGAGAACACCACCGCGTCCACACCCCCGAAAACCTGCCACAGCAGGTCCACGGCAGAGTTTGGCACCAGCACAAAGTTCGAGGTGTAATAGGTGGCCAACGCACCTTCGTTGCCGGTCGCCATGATCGTATGGCGGGCAATGTGGTTGGGCAGGTCAATGAGCGGCAGGTATAGCGCCTGCGTAAACGGCCAGATCAGCGTCATCGCCACAAAGATCACCGCCGCCCCGTAGAGCCACGGATTTACCCGTTCTGCCATGTCAGCCTGCCCTCTAACCCCTTAGTGCTTTGCGTTACTCGGCCGCAATTTGCAGCGGCTTCTTACCTTTTTTGGTGCCTGCAGCCTCGGACGGCCGCGTGATTTCGTCGACGATGAAGCGCGGACGCGCTTTCGTCTCTAGATAGATTTTGCCGATGTATTCGCCTATCACGCCCAGCGCGATCATGTGGACCCCGCCAAGAATGTAGATCGGCAGTACGATGGACGTCCAACCCGGAACAACAGCGCCCAGCGACCAGACCACCAGCGAATAGATCGCATAGCACATCGACAGCCCCGCCACGATGAACCCCAGCCCGGTAATGATCCTGAGGGGCTTGATCGAAAACGACGTGATCCCTTCCACCGCCAGTGCCAGCATCTTGCCTAGCGGGTACTTGCTCTCCCCGGCCACGCGCTCTGCACGGTCATAGGTAACGATGGCTGTTTCAAACCCGATCTGTCGCACCAGCCCCCTGAGGAACAGGTTGCGCTCCTTGAAACTGTCGAGCGCGGCAATGGTCTTGGCGCTCATCAGCCGGAAATCGGCGTGGTCCGGGATGATGTCGACGCCCATCACCGTCAGCAGCTTGTAATAGCCGCGCGCAGTGGCGCGTTTAAAGAAAGTGTCAGCATCGCGCGCATCACGGACGCCAAAAACGATCTCGGCCCCATCGCGGTAGCGGTCCAGCATCTCGCGCACGACATTCGGGTCGTCCTGAAGATCAGCATCCATGGAAATGGTCACATCAGCATCGGCATTCAGCAACCCGGCCAACAGCGCCGCCTGATGCCCCTGATTGCGCGACAGGCGCAGACCGGTGACACCGTGGGACTTGCGCGCCTCTTCGATCATCGCCCAGGTGCGGTCTTTCGATCCGTCATCTACCAGCATGATCTCAGCAGGAGCAGTGATGCGGCCCTCCTCGACCAACGCAGCAGAGAGCGCCGTCACCGTCTCCAGCAGCGTCGGAAGCACCTCTTCCTCGTTGTAGCACGGGATCACAAAGCTCAGCGTTGGAACAGGATTAGTCATGTTTGAACACCATCCATTTCAGTCCGGCGAAAAAGGCGATCGAATAGGTTGCCGTGCCGATGATCTGAGCAATCGGAAAGGACAGCCCCAATTCGGACAGGCTCAATGTGACCGCTAGGTTTGCGACAAAGCAGCCAGCGGCGAGTGCGGCAAAGCCCAGCGCCGACCGCGCCACAGCTCCCTGATGGCGAAACGTCCAGCGTTTGTTCAGCGCATAGCTCAAACACCAGCCCGCGCCGTATCCCACGCAATTGGCCACAATGATCGATGCCCCAAGCCCGTAGACACAAACCATGATCAGGCCGTAGCCAAGCGCCGTATTTGCCAGCCCCGTAGCGCCATAGCGCCAGAGTTGCCCCAATAGGCCTCGCCGTCCCGTCATTGTGGTCTCAGCCACCAAGGTCATTTAGGTCCCCACCTTTTTGACACGCATTTCGCGCGCCAGAAGGCCGCCCGATTGTGGCCAAAGCGGGGCGTAGCGAGGGTTTTAGAAGGGTTTTAACCCGTTTCAGCGGCTACTGTGTGGCTTCAGGATCGACCAAAACTGCCGATAACGGTGCCAGATTAACGCGCGCTGCGCGATCCTGCTGTGCCCAGATCAGCAGCGCAGAAATCGTCTCCGCCTTGGTGCGCGCCAGCAAGACGAGTTCACCATCCTGAGCGGCCCGGAAGGCGGCCTGATCCAAAAGTCTGCGAATGGCCGTGTTCCCCTGCCCCTCGCTGTCGAGATCACGGAAGATAGAAACCGACGGGACGCCGCGCCGCTCGGCAATTTGCTGTGCTGCATTGAGCCCGCGGGATACCGTCAACAGCCCGTGGCCCGTCTCCGCCACGATCTCGACTACTTGCTCGGCAGCACGGCGGTCTCCGCCGAACCCGTCGAAGGTGCCGTCAAGCACTGCTACAGCCTCAGGCACAGCAGAAAGGAAAGATTGCATCGCAACCTCGATATCAGCCGGCGTCGCACCGGTCGGGAGGTCAGCGACCAGCACCACCTCATGCCCCGCATCGCGATAGGCCGTCATTGCGCGCGACGCCCCCGGCGCAGACGCAGGCACCGCAAAGGTCAGCGGACCCTGGAAACTCTGGAATGCGCCCAGCCTTGAGGCATCTCCAGCCTCATCGAGGATCACGATGGACACCAATGGGCGGTCATCCGCGCCGGCCCAATCACCAAGCAGAGCATTGACCTCCAGCGCGCCGCCGGTAGGGGCAACATCCTCTTCGTCAGTATCGGTAATCGTGCCCTCAGTGGGCCGGTTGACGGTAACGTTCGGGGCCAGATTGTTGAAGCCACCAGCAGACGCCTGCGGGCGCGACTCTGCGCCTTCTTCGTCTTCGGGGCCTTCAACAGCCCCGCCGCTCAGCGTGGGCGCCTGAGCCTCTTCTTCCTCTGCACCTTCGACTACATCGGGTGTGACGAGGGTGATTTCTTCGGCAGGTTCGGTATCCGCGGCTGGCGCGGCATCGCTCTCTTGCGCCTCGGTGCCCGATGGTGCGCTGCCGGTTTCCGTCGGGCTCGCACCGCCACCGGCATTCAAAGACACACCGCTGTCGCTGGCGCCCGCTGGGGGCGTTCCCAGCTCGCCTACTCCGCTCGTTTGCGGAACAGCAGCCGGTGCAGTGATCTCGGGGTTTAGACTAGGGGCAACCGGCGTGACCGGGGCGGCGACGGAGGGAGCATCGTCAGGTGCAACCACCGGCGCGTCCTCACGCGGCGGCGCCACGGGTTGGTCCACACCCGACTGATCAAACTGCGATCCTGCCGGAACTTCTAGCGCCTGCGCGGTCGGTGCCTCACGCCCTGCCCCGCCACCGGGTGCTTCGCCCAACAGCGACGCTGTGGCGAGAATTACCACGCCCACGATCAAACCCCAAAAAGCGCCGGAGAGTATTCCGCGTCCCATAGTCGTAGCCACTTGCTCGTGGGGACATGGCCATGGCTAACCTGTGGCCTGCACCCCGTGCCTCGTTGCACCGCCACTTCGCCCAACTTGGGTCTACCCGTAAGCAGCAGTCAGGTGCGGCACAGGTCTTTCGCCTTGACGCCCTCACCCTCTCGCCGTCATCTATACCGCGATCCGGGGCGCTCTTGGTAGCCCCAATTCCTGAACGCCCGCCGATTGCAGACCGCCATGCTCCTTCTCATCGATAACTACGACAGCTTTACCTACAATCTCGTCCACTATTTGGGCGAATTGGGAACCGAAGTGGTCGTGAAACGCAACGACGCCATCACGGTGCAGGACGCCATGGGCATGAACGCGGCGGGCATCTTGCTCAGCCCCGGTCCCTGCGATCCCGATCAGGCAGGCATCTGCCTTGCCCTCGTCGAGGCGGCCGCCGAAACCGGCATGCCGCTCATGGGCGTGTGCCTTGGCCACCAGTCCATCGGTCAGGCCTTCGGTGGCACGGTCGTGCGCCACTCCGACATCGTCCACGGCAAAATGGGGCTCATGCACCACACGAACGAAGGCCTCTTCGAAGGACTGCCCTCGCCCTTTGAGGCCACGCGCTACCACTCGCTGGTCGTCGGCCGCGAGGGGCTGCCCGAAACGCTGAAAATCACCGCCGAGCTCGAAGACGGCACCATCATGGGCCTCCAGCACCGCGAGCTGCCGATCCACGGCGTGCAATTCCACCCGGAAAGCATCGCCTCCGAGCACGGCCACGCGCTCCTGCAAAACTTCCTCAACGACATGAAAGTCCCGGCATGAGCGACACGATGAAGCCGCTGATCTTCGCTGCCTCCGAGGGGCCGCTCTCGCGCGCTCAGGCCGAGGCCGCCTTTGAGGAGTTCTTCAACGGCACCGCCACGCCCGCGCAGATGGGCGGGCTGCTGATGGCGCTCCGCGCTCGCGGTGAATCCGTGGCCGAATACGCTGCCGCCGCGGCCGTCATGCGCGCCAAATGCGTGCCCGTGACCGCGCCTGACGGGTCGATGGACATCGTCGGCACCGGCGGCGACGGCAAGGGCACGCTGAATATCTCGACCGCCACCGCCTTTGTCGTGGCAGGCGCAGGCGTCACCGTGGCCAAACACGGCAACCGCAACCTCAGCTCCAAATCGGGCGCAGCCGACGCATTGGGTCAGATGGGCATCGATGTCATGGTCGGTGCCGAGGTGGTCGAAAAGGCACTGAACGAGGTTGGCATCGGCTTCATGATGGCCCCCATGCACCACCCGGCAATCAAGCACGTCATGCCGGTGCGCCAGGAACTTGGCACCAAAACGATCTTCAACATCCTTGGCCCCCTGACGAACCCCGCCGGCGTCAAACGCCAGCTCACCGGGGCCTTCGCGCCCGACCTGATCTTCCCAATGGCCGAAACGCTGCAGGAACTGGGGTCCGAGGCCGCGTGGCTCGTCCACGGCTCTGACGGTACCGACGAGATCGCCATTTCAGGCCCCACCGCCGTGGCCGAACTCAAGGACGGCAAAATTTCCGCACGCGAGGTCCACCCCGAGGACGCAGGCCTCCCCGTCCACCCCTTTGCCGCAATAATGGGCGGCACACCCGAGGAAAACGCCGTAGCCTTCCGGGCGCTGCTCTCAGGCGAGAAAAACGCCTACCGCGACGCCGTTCTCCTGAACTCATCCGCCGCACTCCTCGTGGCAGGCAAGGCCGACAGCCTCACGCAAGGCGTTGAAATGGCATCTGAAAGCATCGACAGCGGCACCGCCAAGGCCAAGGTCGAAGGCCTCGCAAAAATAACCCAAGCCTGAGCACAGAAACGCGCTATCCTCACGTCATTTAAAGTAGAGGATAGCAATGGCATTACACATATTCTGGCAACCAACTGGCGTTAATCTCGACCAGCTTGGCCAAAGCAAACACATCGAAAACTCGGACGGCGACACGCCCAAGATCGAAATGCCGATCCGGATGCTGTCCATGGACACGCCTGAGAAAAAGAACGTCACCTCCGGCCTCTCCAAGGCCGAGATCGAACAGTTCTGGCCACAGCTGCCCGGTTGGTTTGACTCCGGCGACAGCCCGGTGCCCGGCCCGCTGGCCGATTACCTCAAACCGCGCGTGGCCCGCGCCACCGCCTGGCAAACTCACTGGGATCAGGGTGCAGAATCCACCGACGCGCTCAACAGCTTCATGGACCAGCGCCTCACCCGGCCCACAGGCACCCGGCGCCGCCTGTTCCTGCGCGCCGCAGACGAACGTTTTGACCGCTACGGCAGGCTTCTGGCCTATGTCGCTCCCTCCTATGACGCAGACGAACGTGCGGACATGACCCGCTACGAAAGGCGCACTTTCAATTTCCAGATGGTGGAAATGGGATGGGCGCCCACGCTCATGATCTATCCCTCGATCCCCAATGAACGCGATCTGCCCATGCTCCAACAGGCCGCGCAAAAGGCCGTGGAAGAACAACGCGGCCACTGGGCCGATGACCTGCTCTTGTTGGCCTACGAATACCGTATGCTCGAAAAGCTGGTGCTGATCCTGCAAAAGCAGCAATTGGGCGAAACAATCGACAATGAACAATACTTCGGTTGGGTCACGCGGTACTGCTGCGACATCTCCGATGGGCTGATCTACCCGCCCGCCGACTACTGGCGCGTGGCCCCGTGGAACCGGCTCTTTATCTGGCCCGATGACATCCGGGCCGCCGTCGCGGACCTCAATCTGCGACCCGCGCCGGAATTCGCCACGCCGATCTGACGCGCAAAGGGCTTTAAACTCGGGCGTGCGGTAGCTAAAGCTCTGGCTATGAGCACGCCCACCATTCTGGACAAGATCAAGTCCTACAAACTCGAAGAGATCGCCGCCGCCAAAGAGGCTCTGCCTCTGGCCGATCTTGAGGCGCAGGCCCGCGACGCAGGCCCCGTTCGCCCGTTTGCCAACGCCCTGCGTGAGGCGAGCCGCACCGGCTACGGCCTCATCGCCGAGATTAAGAAGGCTTCGCCGTCCAAGGGCCTGATCCGCGAGGATTTCGATCCCGCGACCTTGGCAAAAGCCTATGAAGAAGGCGGGGCCACTTGCCTGTCGGTCCTCACCGACACGCCGTCCTTCCAAGGCGCGCCAGAATTTCTGACCGCCGCCCGCGACGCTTGCTCGCTCCCTGCGCTCCGCAAGGATTTCCTCTATGACACCTATCAGGTGGCCGAGGCCCGCGCCTGGGGGGCCGATTGCATCCTGATCATCATGGCCTCCGTCTCGGACACGCAAGCAGCAGAGCTTGAGGATGCCGCGATGCATTGGGGCATGGACGTCCTCGTCGAGGTCCATAATGAGGACGAACTCCACCGCGCCGCCGCGCTGAAATCGCCGCTTCTGGGCGTCAACAACCGCGACCTCAACACCTTTGAGGTCTCGCTGGAAACGACCAAGCGCCTCGCCCGCATCGCCGAACCCGAACGCCACCTCGTGGCCGAATCCGGCCTCTTTACGCCCGATGATCTCCGCGATCTCGCGCAGTACGGTGCCCGGACCTTCCTCATCGGCGAAAGCCTGATGCGGCAGGAGGACGTCACCGCCGCCACCCGCACGATTTTGGCCAACCCGCTCACCGCCGGGGCCATATGACGGGTAAACTCAGCCATTTCGACGCCGCCGGCGCGGCCCACATGGTCGATGTCTCGGACAAGGACATTACCGACCGCATCGCCCGCGCCGAATGCTACGTCCACATGGCCCCCGCCACGATGGACCACGTCCTCGCCGGGACCGCCAAAAAGGGCGACGTCATCGGGACCGCGCGCCTCGCCGGTATCATGGCCGCCAAACGCACCTCCGATCTGATCCCGCTCTGCCACCCTTTGCCGATCACCAAGGTCGCCGTGGACCTCACACCGGAGCCCGCAGAGGCCCGTGTGCGGATCGAGGCGACGGTCAAGACCACCGGCCAAACGGGCGTGGAAATGGAGGCGCTTACCGCCGCCTCCGTTGCGGCACTGACGCTCTATGACATGCTCAAGGCCGTGGACAAGGACATGCGCGTCGAAGGGCTGCGCGTGATCCTGAAAGATGGCGGAAAATCAGGGCGCTATGAGGCGACATGATCTCAGTTGATGAGGCACTCGCCGCGCTCTTCGCGCTCGCAAAACCGCTCGGAACCGAGACTGTAGAGCTCCGTCAGGCCGCAGGCCGCGTTCTGGCCGAGGATGCGCTCGCCACCCGCGCGCAACCGCCCTTCACCAGCTCGTCCATGGATGGCTATGCGCTGGCCAGCGAGGACGCCACGCAAGGCGCGACGCTGACCATGATCGGCGAATCCGCGGCGGGCCACGCCTTTGAGGGCACCGCCGCGCGCGGCCAATGCGTCCGCATCTTCACGGGCGCGCCCCTGCCACCCGGTACGGATCACGTGGAAATTCAGGAAAACGTCACCGCCGATGGTGACCGCATCACCCTGAATGACCCCCACGCGCCGGGCTCGAACAAGCGCGCACGCGGCAGCGATTTCGCCCCCGGCGACGCTCTGCGCGCGCCGCGCACCCTCTCTGCCGCCGATATCTCGCTTCTGGCCTCCATGAACGTGCCCCGCGTCACCGTGGCCCGGCGGCCCGAAGTGGCGCTGATTTCCACCGGCGACGAACTCGTCATGCCGGGCGAAGAACCGGGCCCCGACCAGATCATTTCCTCCAACGGCCACGGCCTCGACGCGCTCCTGCGCGGTTACGGCGCCCTGCCCCGGCTTTTGCCCATCGCCCGCGATACTGCCGACAGCCTCGCGTCGGCCTTCCGCTTTGCAAAAGGTGCCGATCTCATCGTGACCATCGGCGGTGCCTCCGTGGGCGACCACGACCTGGTGCGCCACGTCGCCGGGCAGGCCGGAATGGAACAGAGCTTTTACAAGGTCGCCATGCGCCCGGGCAAACCGCTCATGGCGGGCCGCCTAAATGGCACACCGATCATCGGGCTGCCGGGCAACCCGGTCTCGGCCATGGTCTGCGGCCATATCTTTCTCGCCCCGGTGATCCGCGCGATGCTGGGCCTCCCCGCAGGTCCCACCCCGCGCCTGCGCGCACCCATCGCCGCACCGCTCGGCCAAAACGGCCCCCGCGAACACTACATGCGCGCGCAAATGAAGGACGGCGCGCTGACGGCCTTTGAACGCCAGGACAGCTCGCTGCTGCGCATCCTCTCTGACGCCAACGCCCTCATCGTGCGCTCGGTCTCAGACGGCCCCCGTGACGCAGGCGACACGGTGGAATACATCCCGCTCAGCCCCTACGCTTGACACAAAAAGCGAACATCCATAGAACATTTGCAAAACGAGCCAACACATCGGGAGGCCGAGCATATGTTGACCCAAAAGCAAAAGGACCTGCTGCTCTTCATCCACAAACGGATGCAGCGCGACGGGGTTCCTCCGTCTTTTGACGAAATGAAAGAGGCGCTGGACCTGCGCTCCAAATCGGGCATCCACCGCCTGATCACAGCCCTCGAGGAACGCGGATTTATCCGCCGCATGGCGCACCGCGCCCGCGCCATCGAGATCGTGCGCCTGCCAGAGGCTCTTGGTGGCGCTCCCGCCCCCTCCGGCTTCCAACCCCGCGTGATCGAGGGCGACCGCCCCGATGAGGTCCCAGCCAAGGCGATGTCGGTGGAAAGCGCCGGCGCGGTCGAGCTGCCTGTCATGGGCAAAATCGCAGCCGGTGTGCCCATCGAGGCAATCCAGAACCCCGCCGCCCATGTGGCCGTGCCGGGCAACATGCTATCCGGCAAGGGCGAACACTACGCGCTCGAGGTCAAAGGCGACTCGATGATCGACGTGGGCATCAATGATGGCGACATCGTCGTGATCCGCGAGACCTCGACCGCCGATAATGGCGACATCGTCGTGGCACTGGTCGAAGGCCATGAGGCCACGCTCAAACGCTACCGCCGCCGCGGGGCCACTATCGCGCTCGAGGCCGCGAACCCGGCCTATGAAACGCGGATGTATTCCGAGGATCAGGTCAAGGTACAGGGCCGCCTCGTCGGCCTGATCCGCAGCTACTGATCCCCTTCAAATCCCTGAAACGGCTCGCAAATCCGCGGGCCGTTTTCTATGGGGCGAGAAAATGCGCCCGCACCTCGCGGTCATTCCATATCCTGCGCCCCGTGACCTCCCGCGCCGTGATCGCCTTGAGCGCACCGTCCTCCACCCGGTAGGCCACCGCCCCGGTCAGGCGCAGCGTCTCAGGCGTATGCGCATCGCACCCGAGCGCCGCCTCGGGCTTGTCCCCCAGCACCAGGATCGCTTTGCCAACGCACCGCGCCTCCCGCGCGCTTTTGCCTGTCAGGTGCAGAAACTCCTGCCCCCCGAGCGCCAGTTTGCGCCCCGGCCCGCGCTCAAACGCAGCCTCCTGGCTCGCGGCATCGGCATCGTTTTCGAGCCAGCTCGCCGCCACAAACCCGTCCCCACGCGGTTTCGATAGCGCCCGCCCCTCCGCCGCCATGACGCCAATCAACCCGCCCGTGGGTGAAATCAGCAGCTCAGGCCGCTCCGACGCCGCCCAGATGCTCACCGCCGCCGCCGCAGGCACCAGCCCCAGCCACCGCGCCCGCCCGGCCCAGAGGATCAGCGCCAAGGCGCCCAGCGCCAGGAGCGGCAGCACCTCAGGGCCTGGCGCAGGCACCCGGCCCACGGCACCCTCCAGCCCCGCAATCGTGTGCCCCACAAAGAGGATCCAGCGCAGCCCCAGCCCCATGAGCCAGAGCGCCGGCCCCGCCAGCCCCACGAGGCTCAAAATCGCGGCCAGCACCGCCGCGGGCATCACGACGAGGCCCATGACCGGCACCGACAGAAGGTTCGCAATCAGCCCATAGTGAGAGACGATATTGAAATGTGCGGCCCCGATGGGCGCCGTGGCCAGCCCGGCCACAGCCGACGAAATCACCACCGCGGCCACCGGGCGCAACCGGCGCGGCATCCCGAACATGTCATGGGCATTGAGCCACCGAAACGTGACCACGAGCGCCGTCGTCGCCGCAAAAGACATCTGAAACCCCGGGCCCAGTAGCGCCTCTGGCCTCAACGCCAGCACGATCAACGCCGCAATCGCCACGCCGCGCAGGGTAATCGCGCGCCTGTTGAACAGCACCGCGCCAAAGATCACCGCCGCCATGATAAAGGCCCGCTCGGTCGCCACCGCACCCCCCGACAGCGCCAGATAGCCCGCCCCGGCAATCAGCGCGACAACCGCCGCGATCTTCTTGGTGGGCCAGGCCAGCGCGGTATAGGGGATCAGCACCAGAACCAGCCGCACCAGCGCAAAGACAAACCCCGTCAGCAGCCCCATATGCAGCCCCGAGATCGCCAAGAGATGCGCCAGATTGGTCCGTCTGAGATCGCTCAGCACCTCCTGGCTCATGGCCGACCGGTCGCCCGTGGTCACCGCCGCCGCCACGCCGCCCGCATCACCGGGAATACGCGCCTGAATGGCGCTCGACAGCGTCATCCGCAGCCGGAATATCCAGAGCGCCGGCCCTCTCTCAGGCGGCGCAAAACTCACCGCCGGATTGCGCGTGTATCCCACCGCGCCAATGCCCTGAAACCACGCGTGACGCTGAAAATCGAATCCGTGCGGCTCTGCCGGGCTGGGCGGCGGCGACAGATGCCCCGTCATCATCGCGTGCGCGCCGGGCAAAGGCTCCGGCAGATCACCCTGCCCATGCAGAGACACGCGCACCCGCCCCGGCATACGCTCTGGCGCGATGCGTTCCAGCCGCACACGATCCAGCGTCAGCCGCACTTTGTCGCTCGCCGACCGGTCAATGGCCACAACGCGCCCCTCAATGGCCCCGTAGTAGCGAAACTCGATCACCGGGGCCGCGATCTGATGCGCGCGCCAGCCCGCAAGGCCAAAGCCGATCAGAAACACCGCCAGCGCTGCAAAAGCGGGCCCCAAGGTGAACCGCAGCGCGCGCGCCAGCGCCACTGAGATCACCGTCCCGGCCGCGACGCAGGCATAAACGGCAACTCCCGGTTCCTGCCCCAACGCGAAAAAGCACCCGATGCCTATGGCCAGAAAAACCGGCGCAAAGCACATCAGATGCCCGCGCTGGCGTTGCAGCGCCTCGATTGACGTGTCAAATGCCCCGCTGAAAGCCACCGGGCCTGCGCTCCTCTCTAGGACGCCGCAGCCTAGCCCCCCGGAGGTTAGCGAAGTGTTAACCAAGCCTTAAGGATGCCCGCATGTCCGTCGTCACCCGCATCGCCCCCTCGCCCACGGGCTACATGCATATCGGCACAGCCCGCACGGCGCTCTTCAATTGGCTCTATGCCCGGGGCCGCGGCGGCAAATTCCTCCTGCGCATCGAAGACACCGACCGCGCGCGCTCCACGCCCGAGGCAACCGAGGCGATCTTGCGCGGCATGGACTGGCTGGGCTTTAACTACGATGGCGAAGCCGTCAGCCAGTTTGCACGCGCCGACCGCCACGCAGAGGTGGCGCATCAGCTCCTCGCGCAAGGCGCGGCCTACAAGTGCTTCGCCACCCCCGAGGAAATCAACGACTTCCGCGAAGCCGCCCGCGCCGAAGGCAAATCAACGCTCTTCCGCAGCCCCTGGCGCGACGCCGATCCCGCAACGCATCCCGATGCGCCCTACGTGGTTCGTATCAAGATGCCGCGCGAGGGCGAAACCGTGATCGCCGACGAGGTTCAGGGCAACGTCACCTTTCGCAACGACCAGCTCGACGACATGGTGCTGCTGCGCTCGGACGGCACGCCCGTCTACATGCTCGCCGTGGTGGTCGATGACCACGACATGGGCGTCACCCACGTGATCCGGGGCGATGACCACCTCAACAACGCTGCCCGTCAGGCGCAGATCTATACCGCCATGGGCTGGCCGCTGCCGGTCTACGCACACATCCCCCTGATCCACGGCCCCGACGGCAAAAAGCTCTCGAAACGCCACGGCGCGCTCGGCGTCGAGGAATATCGCGACATGGGCTACCCGGCGGCGGCCATGCGCAACTACCTCGCCCGCCTCGGCTGGTCCCACGGCGACGACGAATTCTTCTCCGACGCCCAGGCGCTGGAATGGTTCGATCTGGGCGGCATCGGCAAATCCCCGGCGCGCTTTGATTTCAAGAAGCTCGACAACCTTTCGGGCCAGCATATCGCCGCCATGGACGATGCTGCACTGCTGCAAGAATTGGCAGCCTTCCTCGCCGCCACCGGGGCACCGGCGCTCACCGACAATCAAATGCCGCTTATGCAGGCAGGGATCTCCGGCCTCAAAGAGCGGGCCAAGACTTTCCCTGAACTCCTTGATAAAGCTCACTATATCCTTACGTCACGGCCCATCGCGCCCGATGAAAAGGCAGCAAAATCGCTCGACGATGTATCCCGTGGTATGCTGAACGAATTGACGCCGCAGCTGCAGAATGTTAGCTGGACGCGAGAGGATTTGGAGGCGCTCATGGCGGCAATCGCCGAAGCGCACGACACCAAATTCGGCAAGCTTGCGGCGCCTCTACGGGCCGCGCTGGCCGGGCGCAGCGTCACTCCGAGTGTCTATGATATGATGCTGGTGCTGGGACGGGACGAATCTATCGCCCGGATCGCGGACGCGGCGACCTGACGGGCTCACTGCCCCCACGGAGCCGACCACCCCGTGACGCCCAAGCCACCACCGAGGGAATAAATCGGAGAGAGCCATGAAAGACGGGATCAAAACAGCCACGCTGACCATCGATGACAAGACGTTGGAATTGCCAGTGCATTCCCCAACCGCCGGCCCCGATGTGATCGATATCCGCCGGCTCTACGCCGATGGCGGCGTGTTCACCTACGATCCCGGCTTCACCTCCACCGCGTCCTGCGACTCCACCATCACCTACATCGATGGCGGCAAAGGTGAGCTGCTTCACCGCGGCTACCCCATCGATCAGCTGGCCGAGAAATCGCACTACCTCGAAGTTTGCTACCTCCTGCTCTACGGCTACCTGCCGTCGGCAGAGCAGCTGGAGACCTTCGAGAATCTGGTGACCAACCACACCATGCTCCACGAGCAGATGGTTTATTTCTACCGCGGTTTCCGCCGTGACGCGCACCCGATGGCGATCATGACCGGCGTTGTCGGCGCCATGTCCGCGTTCTATCACGACTCGACCGACATCACCGACGCCCACGCCCGTGAGGTCGCCACGATCCGCCTCATTGCCAAGATGCCCACCATCGCGGCCTGGGCCTACAAATTCTCAATCGGCCAGCCCTTCGTCTACCCGCGCAACGATCTCGACTACGCGTCGAACTTCCTGCGCATGTGCTTTGCCGTGCCCGCCGAGGAATACGAGGTTAACCCGATCCTCAGCCGCGCCATGGACCGTATCTTCACGCTCCACGCCGACCACGAACAGAACGCCTCGACCTCCACGGTGCGCCTGGCGTCGTCCTCGGGTGCTAACCCCTTCGCCTGTATCGCTGCCGGCATCGCCTGCCTCTGGGGCCCCGCCCACGGCGGCGCAAATCAGGCCTGCCTCGAGATGCTCAAGGAAATCGGCACCGTCGACCGGATCCCCGAATTCATCGCCCGCGCCAAAGACAAAGACGACCCCTATCGCCTCATGGGCTTCGGCCATCGCGTCTACAAGAACACCGACCCCCGCGCGACGGTGCTCAAGCAATCCGCCGACGAAGTACTCGAGCTTCTCGGCGTCGAGGACAACCCGCTCCTGCAGGTCGCCAAAGAGCTCGAAAAGCAGGCCCTCGAAGATCCGTATTTCGCCGAGAAAAAGCTCTTCCCCAACGTGGATTTCTATTCCGGCATCATCCTCGAGGCCATGGGCTTCCCCACCGCGATGTTCACGCCGATCTTCGCCGTGTCCCGCACCGTGGGCTGGATCTCGCAGTGGAAAGAAATGATCGCCGACCCACAAAACAAAATCGGCCGCCCGCGCCAGCTCTATCTCGGCGACACGCTGCGCGATTATGTGAATATCGAGGATCGCTAGAGCCATTCAGACGCTCGTTCAAAAGCCTCGCGCCCTGTGCGCGAGGCTTTTTTATTTTTTGAAATTAGATGGAAAAATCGCTCTAATTCAAAGCGCCGAAGTTTGACAGAAAAGCCAAAGCCTCTCACAGTGAATGAATTACAGAGTTTATTCAGCTAATTGCCACCAGTTAGGGTTTTACGATGCGCCGTTTGTTTTTTGTTGTTTTCACAGCTTTTTGTTTCGCAGCCACCGTCGCCCATGCAACCCCGCTCGACCGATGGTCCACGTCCTGCAGCGTTGATCGCGGCTCCATTACAAAACGATCCGGTACCTACACATTCAAAACCAGCACTAATCGCTGTCCTGGCGGTGTCTTTAACCAACGCGCCGAAATCAAAACTGAAAAGGTCAGACCCAACATTCAGGGGGCCTATCTATTCGAAACCAACGTCGCCATGACGAGCAATGCCAACGAACAATTCGACATATTTCAAATGCACGACGGGCGCGACGGCTGTGCACCCCCGCTAAAGGTTCAGGTGGCTCCCAATAATTCGTTCCGCATCCAAAGCGCCGTAAAGCTCGGCCCCGGCGAAAACTGCCTTCCCGAGGACCGCATTACCGGAAACGCAAACGTAAAACTCCGCCGGGACGGTACGGAGCATAACTTGAGGATCCTGATTCAATTCGACGGTCAGGCGGGTTTTCGAACCACCGTTTGGCTCGACGGTGTTGTCGCAGTTCAGGGACGCTACACGCCCTCTGACATCTCGGGGGCTTTCCGGTCCAAGAACTTCTATTTCAAACATGGCGTCTACTCACAGCGCATGTTTGAATACACCATGACGTCTCGCGACATGGGCGTCCGGAAGGTGAAGGTTTCGAACTAACGGGCGCAGCCCTACCGCCCCTCAAACTCCGCCGGGCGTTTCTGGGTGAACGCCGTCACACCCTCTTTGAAATCCCGGCTGTCGCCGCACTCGCCTTGCAGGCGCGCTTCTAGCAATAGCTGTTCGTCCATCGAATTGCCGTCTGCGGCGCGCAGCGCCTTCTTGATTTGGCGATAGGCCAGCGTCGGCCCCTTGGCGAGGTGGTCAGCACGGGACTTCCAGTGTTCTTCGAACACGTCCTCGGGTACGGCTTCCCAGATCATGCCCCAGTCACTGGCTTGTTTGGCACTGATCTTGTCGGCAAATAGCGCGGCCCCCATGGCTTTGGCCAGACCCATCTGCCGGGGCAACAACCATGTGCCCCCCGCATCGGGAATAAGCCCGATCCGCGTAAAGGCCTGCAGGAAATACGCAGCCTCAGACGCGATCACGACATCGGCGGCCAGCGCGAGGTTTGCGCCCGCACCCGCGGCTGCGCCGTTCACGGCGGCGATTGTGGGGATCGGGCAGTTCGTGATTGCTTCGATCATCGGGACGTATTCGTCGCGCAAAGTACGTTCGAGATCGATATTGGCGGCATTGTTGCCCGCACCTAGATCCTGACCGGAACAAAAGGCCCGGCTGCCCTGCCCGGTGATGACCAGCACCCGCGCGCCGCGGCCCGCGGCCTTGACCGCGTGGGTGATCTCGGCGCGCATCTGCGCGTTGAGCGCATTCATCACATCCGGCCGGTCCAGCGTGATCACGGCAACGCCGTCCCGTTCGCGGTATTTGATCGCGTTATATTCCATTTAGGCCCGCTCCCTGCGCTGTCTTGCCCCTACATAGACACGGGCTCACCCGGGGAAAAGATGAACAGCGCGTCATTTATTTTTGGTGTCACCATCCTCGGCCAAAAGAGCGGCCAACGCCGCCTCTTCCTCGGCGCTCAGCGGCGCTTCTGCGGCCCCGCGACGCCGCCCGATGAGCACGCCGCCCACCGCCAGCACCAGCGCAGCCGGCCCCAAGAGCCAGAGCAACAGGTTTGCGCCCTCCGTGCTCGGGCGCAGCAACACGAATTCGCCGTAGCGCGCCACGATGAAATCCATCACCTCGGCGTCGCTGTCGCCCGCCACCAGGCGCTCGCGCACTAGCAGCCGCAGGTCCCGCGCCACGGGCGCGCTGCTCTCATCGATGCTTTCGTTCTGACAAACCGTGCAGCGCAGGCCCTGACTGATCTCCCGCGCACGGGCCTCCAGCGCCGGATCATCGAGCACCTCGCCCGGCTCTACCGCCGCCGCCGCACTCGCCACGCAGATCGCGATAACGCTGAGGTAGCGCCTCATTCCGCGGGCACCCCAGCCGTCGCTTTCTTCGCGCCCGCTGCCACCCTGAGCCGCCGGTCACCCAGCGAGATCGCGCCCCCCAGCGCCATGATGATGCAGCCCGCCCAGATCCAGTTGGCAAAGGGCTTGATAAAGCTGCGCACCGCCCAGCCGCCATTTGCCTGCGGCTCTCCAATCACCAGATAGACGTCGCGCCCCACGCCATTGCGGATCGCGGCCTCGGTGGTGGGCATCCCCGCCACCGGATAGATCCGCCGCTCCGGCGTCAGGGTCTCGACGAAACGCCCGTTCCGCGAGACATCCAGAAACGCCATGGTCGAAATGTAGTTCGGCCCCTGCACCTCGCGCACGTCCTTCAGCGTGATCTCATAGCGCTCCACGGTAAATGTCTCGCCGATCTGGGCCACGCGGATATCCTCCACCTGCCAGGCAATGAGGCCCGCGACACCAAACATGGTGATCCCCAGCCCGCTATGAGCCACCGCCTTGCCCCAATCGGCACCGGGCAGTGTCCGCAGGCGCGAGAGCTTCTTGCCGCCCCGCTCCCAGAGGTCTTTGAGCGCGCCCGCGACGAGCCACGCGCCGAGCGCCGCCCCAATAGGACCCAACGCGCTCCGCCCCGTTTGCATCGCCCAAACCAGCGCCCCGAGCGCCACAGCGAGCGCAAGCACATAGCGAACCTTCCAGACCACACGGCGCAGCTTCGCACGTTTCCACGGCAGGGCCGACCCCACGGGCAGGATCACCGCCAACGCGACCATGAAGGGCGTGAAGGCGATATTGAAAAACGGCGGTCCGACCGAGAGCTTCCGATCAAGGAACAGCTCGGCCACCAGCGGCCAGATCGTGCCGACAAAAACAACGAGACAGGACACCGCCAAGAGGATGTTGTTGGCCACCAGTGCGCTTTCGCGGCTGACCACGCCGAAAACGCCCCGCCCCTGCATGATCGGCGCGCGCCACGCGAATAGCGTCAGCGCCCCGCCGGTGAAAAACGCGGTGATCGCCAGCAGATAAACGCCGCGCTCCGGGTCATTGGCAAAGGCATGGACCGAGGTCAGCACGCCGGATCGCACGATGAAGGCGCCAATCAGGCAGAACCCAAAGGCCAGAATGGCCAGAAGGATCGTCCACGCTTTCAGGCTTTCGCGCTTCTCAACGACAATAGCGGAGTGCAGCAGCGCCACCGCCAAAAGCCACGGCATGAAGGACGCATTTTCCACCGGGTCCCAGAACCAGAACCCGCCCCAGCCCAGCTCGTAATAGGCCCACCAGGACCCCAGCGCGATGCCGATGGTCAGGAAAACCCACGCCGCCAGCGCCCAGGGCCGCACCCAGCGCGCCCAGGCGGCGTCCACGCGCCCCTCGATCAGGGCGGCAACGGCAAAGGAAAAGGTCAGCGATAGACCAACGTATCCGAGGTAGAGGAACGGCGGGTGAAACGCCAATCCGGGATCCTGCAAAAGCGGGTTCAGATCGGTGCCGTTCAGCGGCGGATTGGCGAGCCTCAGAAACGGGTTCGAGGTGAAGATCAAAAAGGCCAGAAAGGCCGCGCCCACCGCGCCCTGCACGCCCAGTACCCGCGCGCGCAGCGTATCCGTGAGCCCGCCGCCCCACCAGGCCGCCATGGCCCCGAAGAGCGCGAGGATCAGCACCCAGAGGAGAAGCGACCCCTCATGGTTCCCCCAGACGCCGGTGACCTTGTAGATCATCGGTTTGAGCGTGTGCGAATTGTCCGCGACGATCTTCAGCGAGAAATCCGAGGTGACAAAGGCATAGGTCAGCGCGGCAAAGGAAAACCCGATGAGCAGGAATTGCAGCGTTGCCGCAGGCTCTGCGGCGGCCATCCATCCGGGCATGCGCCGATGCGCGCCCCACAGAGGGACCACTGTCTGAAAGAGCGACAGCGCAAACGCCAGGATCAGCGCGAAATGTCCGAGTTCTACGATCACGAGGAACGATATAGCCCAGCTAGGCGCGCCAAGCCACGGGAGGCGCGCCATGTCGCAGTCACGTCACTGCGACGCCCCCCGGGGCGGAATCAAGCGCGCAGCGCACCGCCCCATCGACGGGCCGCCCCCCGGCACGTCGATACCCCGCCCCCAGCGCAATACACTTTCAGCGCACCCAACGCGGCGACCATAAATCACCCTGAACGGACAAACGATCGACGCACCGCGGCCCGCCAACGGGGCTCTCTCAACGCTTGGAGGCGGCCCAGTCCTGCAAGGCTGCGTTATCCGCAAAATCCCCCTCAGGGGCTTCGACTTCAGCCGCCTTCTCCGCGCGCTCCTCCACCACAGGTGCCCGCGCCAAACTCGCCGCCAGCGACTTCTGAAACTCCTGCCCCTTCAGCTGATGCCGCGCGCCAAAGTAAAACGACACAACGGCCCCGAGCAGCCACCACAGAGGCTCCGGCACCAGCGAGATCCCCTGCATCCGTGAGGAAAACCATAGGGGATCCGCCATCGCCGCAACAAAAAGCGCCAAAGTCCCCAGCGCCATGGCCGGGCGCGGAATGCGGTTGAGCCCGTCGATAAAGACGTCAAAGGCGGATTTCTTCGGATGCGCGAACTCCGCCGCGAATTGCGCTAGCGCTGCCATCTGTGCCTCGCTGCTCCGGACATCCGCGGCCTCAGCGTTGACGCGAAACACTTCTGCGGTCTCCTTGATGACATTGCGATTGCCTCCAAAGACGAGGCCGAAAATACGGTCGATCAGGCCCATTTGGCGGTCCTTTCTGCATGCTGAGCATCGGTGAGGTGATAGCGCGGGGCGATGAATTCCTCGGCCCGCATGATCCAGCCGCCTTTGCTACCGTTACGGCGGCGCGCGTATTTGCGGCTCGCCGGACGGCGATCCGCCAGGGCGTAATAGTAATTTCGCCGCGCGATCCCATAGGCATCAACCAGGTGGCCCGAGGCCTCCACCATGGCCCGCGCAGCGGCTGCCAGCGTCTGCGTTCCGAGCGCGCCGTCCACGGCAACGCTGAACCCCATGCGGTTCAAAAGACGCTGCAAAATCTTGATCGCATTCGCTCCCGCATTGACCTGCATGTCAAAGACGCTCGCCTGAAGCGGTGTCGGCAGGTCCGCAATGCGCGGTGCGTGGAAATAGTGCTCAAGGAAGATATCGACCGCCTGCGCCTGGCTGAGCCGCCGCACATCGGCGCTGGTCACGGCCCCGTCCCCATCGAGATCGAGCCCCAGCCGACGCATGGTGTGGATCGTCACCCCATGTTTGGTGGCCCCACCCGGATCGTCGGGATCGTTCACATAGCCCCCCTCCCGGGCGACGATTTCTTCTGCAATCTGGCGCACATCCTGCATGGCCCGCTCCCCCTCTCTCGGTGGGCAGACTGGCGTGGATTGGTTAATGAGCGGCGAGAGCAGCGTTCGGAGGCCACGCCGGGATTGCCTCCGGCGGGAGTTATTTCAGAAAGATGAAGGAGTTAGGACTCCGGCTCCTGATAGATGCCCTGTTCCTTCAGCGCGTCGATGACCTCTTTGGGCATGTAGGTCTCGTCATGGCGGGCGAGGATTTCGGTGGCCTGAAAGGTGCCGTCAACGAAGGAGCCCAGCCCCACCATGCCCTCACCCTCGCGGAAGAGATCGGGCAGGATGCCGGTATAGGCCACCGGCACCGAGGCGCCGCCATCGGTGACGCGGAACAGGATCGTTTCGCCGTCGCCGCGCACCAGCGTGCCCTCTTCGACAAGACCCCCGATGCGAAAGACCTCTGTCGGCAGCGGCGGGTCGGCCACCACCTGGCTGGGCGAGCGGAAGAAATTGATCCCGTCCTGAAACGCATAGCCGATGAGCGCCGTAGCGCCGATCAGGGAGATCAGCGCCAGCGCCACGATCTGCATGCGGCGCTTTTTCTTGAGCCCGCGCATTACCGCGCGCCGCCCGTCACGGGAACACAGGCGCGAGCATCAGCCCCGCCGTTTCCTCCTCACCGAGCATCAGGTTGGCATTTTGAAGAGCCTGACCGCTGGAACCCTTGGTGAGGTTGTCTAGCACAGAAACTACGATGGCCCGGCCGGGCAGCCGGTCGCCGGTGACGCCGATATGGCAGAAATTCGACCCGCGCACATGCTTCATCTGTGGCAGCTCGCCCATGGGGAGAACCTGCACAAAGGTCTCCTCCTCGTAGGCCGCCGCCAGCGTGGCGTGGATCTCGTCCGGGTCGCCTTTGACGTAGTTTGTCAGCAGGATCCCACGGTCCGCCGGGATCAGATGCGGGGTGAACTGCACCTTCACCTCGCGGCCCGCCAGCCGGGAGAACTCCTGATCGAACTCGCCCAGATGCCGGTGCTTGCCACCCGCCGAATAGGGCACGATGGATTCAGAAAGCTCCGCATGGAGCAGCATTTCCTTGGGCGAACGCCCTGCCCCCGACACGGCGGCCTTGAGGTCCATGATGATCTCGTCGAGATTGATCACCCCAGCCGAGATCAGCGGCCTTAGCGCGTATTGCCCGGTGGCCGCGTTGCAGCCCGTGCCAGCCACGAGCCGCGCCTTTTCGATCTCGTCACGGTAAAACTCGGTGAGGCCATAAACGGCCTCTTCCTGCAGGTCGGTGGCCGAATGCGGCTTGCCGTACCACGCCTCATAGGCCGCCGGGTCACGCAGCCGGAAATCCGCGGACAGATCGACGATCTTGATATCGGCAGGCAGCTTGCGGATCACCGCCTGGCTCGTGGCATGGGGTAGCGCGCAGAACACGATATTGGCCGGGTTGAAATCGATCTCGTCGATCTTCTGCAGCCGGGGCAATGTCAGGTGCCGCAGATGCGGAAACACTTCCGCCATCTCCATCCCGGCCTTACGCTCTGCCGACATCGCAACGATGTCGATCGACGGATGGGTGGCGATGAGCCGGACGAGTTCGGCCCCGGTGTAACCGGAGGCACCAAGAATGATTGCTTTATGCGACATGGGTCTGCCCTTTCGAAACAGGCATTTAGGGAAAGATCAGGCTGAAATGAACTCGATCTTTCGTCGCAGGAACTGCGTGGCCCGGTCCGACACGCGCGAGGCGTCGCCCGTGGTCAAAAACCCGGTGGCCTGACCCTGACCCAGCATCTCCGGATGACGCTCCAGATAATCGGCCAGACTTTCGGCCACCAGATTGGCCTGGCTGAATACTTTGACGCCCTCGCCCAGCGCGGCCTGAAACTCCGCCTCCATCAGCGGGTAATGCGTGCAGCCAAGGATCGCCGCGTCAGGAGACGGCATCTTGCGTTTGAGCGCGTCGACATGGGATTTCACCAGCGCCTCGGCCAGGATCAGGTCACCATCCTCGATGGCATCGACCACCCCACCGCAGGCCTGCGCCTCGACATCGACGCCAATGGCGCGAAACGCCAGCTCCCGCTGGAAGGCGCGCGAGGCCACAGTGGCCGGCGTCGCAAAGAGCGCCACATGCTTGGTGTCCACCTCGCGGGGCGGCGAGTTATCGCCCCACTCCCGTTCGGTCAGGGCCTCGATCAGGGGCACGAAAACGCCCAACACGCGCTTTTCGCGGGGCACCCAGCCCTCCTGCATCCGCCTCAGCGCCGCCGCCGAGGCCGTATTGCAGGCCAAAATCACCAGATCGCAGCCCTCTTCAAAGAGCCGCCCCACCGCCTGCGTCGTTAGCCCATAGATGTCGTCAGCATCGCGCACCCCATAGGGCGCATGGGCACTATCGGCGAAATACTTGAACGGCACGTCCGGTAGGCGCTTGGCGCAAGCGTCCAGAACGGTCAGCCCGCCCAATCCGCTATCAAAGATCCCGATGGCCATCAGCGATACCTGTCTTCAAACTCAAACCCCCGCGCGCCCAAATCCACCGGGTCTGGGCTCAGTGCATAGGTCGACGCGCGCAGATAGTCCATCATCGCGCGGCTGTCTTTTGACCGGGCCTCCAGTTCCTCTGCAGGCAAAGGCTCCCCCACGACGATGCGCACCGGTTCGTCGGTGCGGGCTTTGAATTCCTTGATCAAAAGCGCCATCCGCAACGTGAAATGCAGATGCGAGGCGATCTGGAAAAGCCGCGAGTTATGCCCGTCGAAAAAGATCGGCACCACGGTGGCCCCGCTCTTGGCGACCATCTTGGCCGTGAAACTGCGCCAGCCGGGATCGAGGGGGCGGCCAAAGGGCTTGGGCGCCGTCGACACCGTGCCGCCGGGGAAAATCCCGATCGCCCCGCCATCGGACAGGTATTCCAGCGCCTTTTTCCGGGTCTCCAGATTCTGACGCATAGATTCCTTGTCGTCGTCAAAGGACACCGGCAGGATCACGCGGTTCAGGTCCTCGGCCTTGCGGAACACCCGGTTCGCCAAAATCCGGAAATCACCGCGAATGGACGACAGGATATGGCCCAGCATCAGCCCATCAAGGATACCGTAAGGGTGGTTGGCGATGATGATCAGCGGTCCGTCCTTCGGGATATTCTCCAGCGACCCGCCCACGATATCGAGGCTCAGCCCGTAGCGGCTCACCATCACGTCCCAGAAATCGCGACCCGCAGCGACCTCGCGCTCATAGCCCCTGGCGCGCTTGATCAGGCGCAGCCGTCCGGTGGCGTTCTCCATCGCGCGGATTAACGCCCGCCCGCCCTTGGTCTCGGCCGAGTGCGAATAGGATATGTCGCGGGCGACGTGCCGCGCGGGCCTGCTGGCTTCTGTCCTGATTGCGCGCATGGGTCTGGTCTCTGCTCTGCCTTCCTAGTTTGTCGGCTATGTAGCGAGCACACCCACGTCTTCCAAGGGGCAAGGGGCCCAACACCGCCGGGTTAGGACATCCCATGCCTACATGTTCTTTTGATGACGTCTTTTGGCTAAAAGCGCTGATTTTTCTAGCGCGCGACCGTCTCAGAGGGCTGGAGAATGTCCAGCTCAGCCTATTTGCGCTTACCGCCCATATCCGTGAACACAAAACGCGGGATAAGGAAGCTCGCGATGAGGCTACCGACCCAGACGAGCAGCGTCGCAAGCACCCAGTTGCTCAGCCCACCAATGGTAAAGGCCGGCATGATCAATTCCGTCACCAAAAGCCCGACGAAAATCGTGATAAGAGCAATGCCCCCCATCAGCTGCGGCATGCTCTTTTCGGACACTTTGCGGATGATCGGCGTCAGCACCGCCAGGATCACCGAGAACAGCAAAACGGCCACCACGAATGCCAGAAAATCAATTGAGAAACCGGGCAAAAGAATAACAGCCAGCAAAAGGCCAATAGCATTGGCAATCAGATAGGCGGCGGCGGATTTAAGAAACTTCATGCTCGTTGTCCCAAATATTGATTTGCGGCCTCAATGTGACCTTACGGTAAGGGAAAGTATTGCGTTACAGGCGCACTGGATCAAGCAGTTGATGAACCTCGCGGGAAATTCACTGCCACGCCTTGGCCGCTGCGGGCAGGCAATTTTCCCAAACGTGACAATAACCTGCTGCAATGGCGGGTGGCTGTGATAAATGCTGAACGAAGCGGCCGACATGCGCCGCGCCATGCCAAGTGACGGGACGACAGCCATGGACTGGGACAAGCTGAGGATTTTTCACGCCGTGGCAGACGCGGGCAGCCTCACCCATGCGGGGGATACGCTGCACCTGTCGCAATCGGCAGTGTCCCGGCAGATCCGCGCGTTGGAGGAATCCCTCGGCGCCACGCTCTTTCACCGCCACGCGCGCGGGCTGATCCTGACCGAACAGGGTGAACTGCTCTTTGACGCGACGCGCGCCATGACCAAACGGCTCGACGCTGCCTCCGCGCGCATTCGCGACAGCGAAGAAGAGGTGTTTGGCGAATTACGCGTGACGACGACGACGGGCCTCGGCCTGCTCTGGCTCGCCCCCCGCCTGCCCCGGTTCTACGAGCAGTATCCGGAGATGAAGATTGATCTAATGCTCGAGGAACGCGTGCTCGACCTGCCCATGCGCGAGGCCGACGTGGCCATTCGCATGAAAGAGCCCTCCCAGGCCGACCTGATCCGCAAACGCCTGATGTCGGTTCGCATGCGTCTCTACGCAACGCAGTCCTATATCGACGCCCACGGCGCGCCCGAACGTGTCGAAGACATCTCCCAGCACCGGCTAATCTGTCAGAGCACGCGCTCGCCCCAGGTCGCCGCAGGTGCCAGCCTCGTGCAGCACCTTATGACCTTCGACATCACCTCGCTTTTGACGGTGAACAACTATTTCGGCGTACTACAGGGCGTGATCAACAATCTCGGCATCGGGGTTCTTCCCGATTACCTTGTGGCCGACACGCCGAGCCTGATTCAGGTCCTGCCCGAGGTAAACAGCGCCGACGTGCCCGTGTTCCTCGCCTATCCCGAAGAGCTCCGCCAATCGCGCCGCATCGGGGCCTTCCGCGATTTCGTGCAGGAAGAGATCCTCACCATGCGCCGCCAACAGCGCGATGCTGACTAAAAATTAAGCTATGCGTCCGGCGCATGGCGGGTTTGCCCAATTCGCCGGGGCCGAAACCTTGTTTGCAAAAGATATGGGCACTATTTGAAGTCTCGAAGGCGACGGCAAAGCCTCCCTTCAACCTCCCTGTTGGACTTCGCCGGGCCTTAGTGCCCGGCACTTTTTTTTCGGACCTCCGAATAATCGTAGGTCGTCAACTCCAACCGGTTGCCATCAGGATCCTGAAAATAGATCGACCAGGACAGATCGTGGTCAATTACGTGCTCCGGTAAAAGAGACGCGCCGTCTCGCGTCACCACCGCCTGCCTCGGTAAACTGTCGACAAAGCTCAAAAAGTCGTCGCCCGATACGCGCAAGGCAACCGTCGCATCGCGGCTAGGTGGCGCACAGCCCCGCGCAAAGAGCGACAGCGTGGGCAGGCCAGATGGCGTCGCCAGGATCAGTGGCCCCATCGGGTCCTCCGCCCAGACACTCAGTCCCGCATGCGGCACCAGCCCGAGCACCTCGCGATACCACAGCGCCGCGCGCTCCCGGTCCCGCACCTCGGCGTGCACATGGTCAATTCCCTCGACATTCATGGTCCCAGCATTGACGAAACCGTCCTCGCTGACCACCCTGCCCCCATGGATAAAAACCCCGCCCCGATCCGCAGTCTCGGTGAAATCGCCATCCGCTGCACCGACCGCCCCGCCATGGTCGCCTTTTACCGCGATATCGTCGGGCTCCCGATCATGCAGGACTTCGACGGCTCCGGCATCACCTTCTTCCGCATCGCTCCGGGCCACGGCGGCCACACCGCCATCCTCGCCCTCTTCGACAACAACGCCACCCAGCGCGACGTGCACGAAGGCGGCGGCTCGCCTAAGGGCGGCGCGAACTCCACGCTCCACCACCTCGCCCTCACCGTCGACTACGACAACCAGCCCGCGCTTTGCGATTTTCTCGACGCGCACGCCGTCCCCTACACCGTCGAGCACTTCGACTGGATCGGCTGGCGCGGCGTATTTATCCGCGATCCGGAGGGAAACACCGTGGAATTCGTCGCAGGAGGCCATAACCCGAGTTGAGCCCCCTCCCCCCTTGCCCTAAAGACACGCGCAACTACGCGGGGACAGACGGGGGACCCACATGCAAGATCCGGAAATTACCGAAGACGTCATCGCCGCCCACGGGTTCACGCCCGATGAGTATGCCGAGGTCGTCAAGATTCTAAACCGGTCCCCGAACTTCACCGAACTCGGCATCTTTTCGGCCATGTGGAACGAACACTGTTCCTACAAATCCTCCAAGAAATGGCTCCGCACCCTGCCCACCGAGGGCCCGCAAGTCATCTGCGGCCCCGGCGAAAACGCGGGCATCGTCGATATCGGTGACGGACAGGCCGTGGTCTTCAAAATGGAGAGCCACAACCACCCGTCCTACATTGAACCCTACCAGGGCGCGGCCACCGGCGTGGGCGGCATCCTGCGTGACGTCTTCACCATGGGCGCGCGCCCCGTGGCGGCGATGAACTCGCTCTCCTTCGGCGAGCCGTCGCATCCGAAAACCAAATCCCTCGTTTCCGGCGTCGTTGCCGGTGTCGGCGGCTACGGCAACTGCTTTGGCGTGCCCACCGTGGGTGGCGAGGTCCGCTTTGATGCGGCCTATAACGGCAACTGCCTCGTGAACGCCTTTGCCGCAGGCCTCGTCGACACCGACGCGATCTTCTACTCGGCCGCCTCGGGCGTTGGCATGCCTGTCGTGTATCTCGGCGCAAAAACCGGCCGCGACGGCGTGGGCGGGGCCACCATGGCCTCCGCCGAATTCGACGAAACCATCGAAGAAAAACGCCCCACCGTGCAGGTCGGTGACCCCTTCACCGAAAAGCGCCTGATGGAGGCCACACTCGAGCTTATGCAGACCGGCGCCGTGATCTCTATCCAGGACATGGGCGCAGCAGGCCTGACCTGTTCAGCCGTGGAAATGGGCGACAAGGGCGGTCTCGGCATCCGCCTCGACCTCGAAAAGGTCCCACAGCGCGAAGCAAACATGACCGCCTACGAGATGATGCTCTCCGAGAGCCAGGAACGCATGCTCATGGTCCTGAAACCAGAGCTTGAGGCCGAGGCCCGCGCCGTCTTTGACAAATGGGACCTCGATTTCGCCATCGTCGGCGAAACAATCGCCGAGGATCGTTTCCTGATTGTGCACAATGGCGACGTAAAAGCCGACCTGCCGCTCTCCAAACTCTCGTCCACCGCCCCGGAATACGACCGCCCATGGGTGGCCACACCCGAGGCCGAGGAACTTCAGGATGTACCCAACGTCGATCCCATCGACGGGCTAAAGGCGTTGCTCGCCAGCCCGAACTACGCGTCGAAAAAATGGGTCTATGAACAGTATGACAGCCAGGTCATGGCCGACACGCTGCGCACCCCCGGTGCCGGTGCGGGCGTGATCCGCGTCCACGGCACACAAAAGGCGCTGGCCTTCACCTCGGACGTCACGCCCCGCTACGTTCAGGCCAACCCGGTCGAAGGCGGCAAACAGGCCGTGGCCGAGGCCTATCGCAATCTCTCCGCCATGAACGCGCGACCTTTGGCGACCACCGACAACCTGAATTTCGGCAACCCTGAGAAGCCTGAGATCATGGGCCAGTTCGTCGGCGCCATTCAGGGCATCGGCGAGGCCGTCGCGGCCCTCGATATGCCCATCGTGTCGGGCAACGTGTCGCTCTACAACGAAACCGACGGCGACCCGATTCTGCCCACCCCCACCATCGGGGCCGTGGGGCTGATCGACGACATCGACCACATGATCAACCGCACCGCCCGTGACGGCCACATGGCGATCATGATCGGTGCGAACACCGGCCATCTGGGCCGTTCCGCGCTCTTGAGCGAGGTCTTCAACCGCACCGACGGGGACGCTCCCCATGTGGACCTCGCCGCCGAAAAGGCCGCGGGCGATTTCATCCGTGACAACGCCGACTGGATCGATGCCTGCACCGATCTCTCCGACGGCGGGCTGGCGCTCGCGGCGTTTGAAATGGCCGCCGAGGCTGGTGTTGGCATCGCGCTCGACGCAGAGGATTCGCCCACGCTCTTTGGTGAAGATCAGGCGCGCTACCTCGTCGCCTGCTCTTTTGACAAGGCCGAAGCCCTGATGATCGCCGCCGGTCAGGCGGGCGTGCCCATCGAAACGGTGGGCCGCTTTTCCGGTTCAGACGTGAAAATGGGCCGCGCTGCCGCACCGCTCGACGAACTCAAAGGTATTTTCGACAGCGCCTTCGAGACCGCGCTGCAATGACCGGTCGGCGCGTCGACCCCGCCACCTGGCCCGGCGCGCCCCAGTTCGAGCTCTTCCGCGGCTATGACAAACCGCACTACACGACGACCGCGCGCGTCGATGTCTCCCGCCTCAAGGCGCGCGGCGGCTCCCCCTTCCGGTCGGCGCTCTGGGCTATCGGCGCGGGGCTGATCTCTCAGCCCGAGCTTATGATGCGTTTTCAAGGCGACGAGGTCACCCTCTACGATCAGATCGTCTTGTCCTCGACCATCGACTTGCCAGACGGGACCTTCCGGTTTTCCTATTTTGAGTGGGACGCCGATTTCACGCGCTTTGACGCCTACGCGGCGGACCACATCGCCGAAATCCGCGCCGCGCGCGAATTCAATCCCAACAGCCCCGACCACCCCTGCATGAGCTATCTCAGCTGCATGCCGTGGCTCGACTACACGTCCATCGACAGCGCCATGCCCTCGGCCGATGACTGCATCCCTCGCGTGAGCTGGGGCAAGATCATGGATCACGGCGGCGGTCGCTTTGACATGGCGATGTCGATCACGGTGCACCACGCCCTCGTCCACGGGCGTCAGGTCGGGGGCTACTTTGCCGCCGTCCAGAACGCGCTCGACACGCTCTAGATCAAGATATGGTAGGCATGAGTGGGGTGTCAGAGCACCTCAATCATGGATTCAGAGCCATACGGTTTCTGTACAGGTTCTGTACAGGTTCTGGCACCCCGTATAGCGCGACTTGCACGCCCTTGGTCATAGCTCTACATTTTGTAGAGCAGTCACCAAGAAGGTCCCAAGAATGCCCATTACAGCCCCAGATATCGAGGCTTTGATCCGCGCAGAGTTCCCGGACGCCGAAATCTCGGTCGAAGGCGACGATGGCGCGCACTTTTCGGCCTCCGTGGTGGACGAAAGTTTCCGGGGCAAGAACCGCGTTCAGCAGCAGCGCATGGTCTACGCCGCGCTCAAGGGCGCGATGGACGGACCCAACGGCGCGCTGCACGCTTTGGCCCTTACAACTAAGGCCCCCGACGCGTGAGCAGCGCCGCTTTCATAGCCCTGATCAGCGCCGCGATCCTCGCCATTCTGGTGGGCCGCGCGGTAGTGATCATGCGCCGTGAAAGCAAAATCACCGTGCGCGGCACCCCTCCCGGCGACGGCGATACCGTGATCCACGCCGAGTACAGCTCAGGTTTGTCTGGGCATTCAACGACTTACAAGATTCCGCAGGACCCGCAGGCCTACGCCCGCCGCTTCGTCCCGCCCCAAGCGAAAGAGCCCCGCAAATGACCGATCAGCCCACCATCACGACCGCCGAAGACGCGATCAAATCGATCATCGCCGACAACGAAGTCGTTCTTTTCATGAAGGGTACCAAAGCCATGCCCCAATGCGGTTTTTCGAGCCGCGTGGCCGGCGTTTTGAACTACATGGGCGTCGACTATCAGGACGTGAACGTGCTGACCGACGACACGATCCGTCAGGGCATCAAAGACTTCTCCGACTGGCCCACCATCCCCCAGCTTTACGTGAAGGGCGAGTTCGTCGGCGGCTGCGACATCATCACCGACATGACCCTGTCGAGCGAGCTCGACACCATGTTCGATGAAAACGGCATCGGCTACGACAAAGAAGCCGCCGACAAGATCCGCGAAGCCAATAGCTAGAGCCCAGCGCCTTCGCATACAACCTTGAAAATGTTGATTATTCAGCGCCGGGATCGCACGGCATGCCCGCGATCTCCGGCTGGTTGAGGGCCCCGGATGGGGTCCGAAATCAGACGCCCCAAACCGGGGCCTAGCCGGCCTTTTCCTCCACCTCAGCAGCCAGCGCCTCCGCTCTAGCGGCAAGCTCTGCCAGGCTCTCGGTGACGGCCTGCGGAACCACTGCGACCTCAACTGTTTCAGGCGGCGGCGCAGGTTTGTCCTGCAATTCCGAGATAAGCGCATCGCGCCGCGAGAGCTTGTCTTCGGCTTCGCGCAGGCGATCCTCTACAGCCGCCGTTCGGTCGGCTAGCATAAGCCCTGCCATGAGCAGCATCTTTGTCTCAGGAATCCGTCCAATATGCTGCGTAAGCTCAGTTGCTTCGCGGTTTAGCAGCGCTGCCGCAGCCTGAAGGAAGTGTTCTTCGCCCTCTTGGCAAGCAACTTCGAAATCGCGGCCGCCAATCTTGATCGTAATCTCAGGCATCATGCGTGCTCCCCTTCTGCAGCCGCACCACGGGCTGTCTCGATGGCGGTGATAACCTCTGCAATTTCATTGGCATCCGCTGCCCTTTCGGCGCGCAGAGACTCAAGTTCGGCCATCATTGCCTTGTTGATGAGATGCGGCTCGGTCGTTCCGTCCCGCGCGGCATCCTGAAGAGCGGAAAGCGCGAGGCGCGCGTCTTCCGAGTTGCGGCGCATTTTGACCACGTTGGCTTGTGCCATTTCCAGCTGCTCCGTCAGGTTTGAAACCTGGCCCTCCAGTTCTGCGACGCGCGCTTGTTGGCGGTTGCGGATCTGCCTAACACGCTTTTCGAGCTGCGCGTTTGCAGTACGCTCCTCTTGGAGCGCTGCCGTAAGCCGCGCGATTGTTCCCTCGTTTTCAGGTTCAGGCGCCTGAAGTTCTTCTTTGGCATCAAATTGCACAGCTTCAACGGCAGCAGCGGGCCACTTCCCAAGTCCCGCTTGGATACGCGTCAGAGCTGCCGTGAGACGTGCTTCGTACTGCGCCAACGTTTCTGAAACTTCACTCATTGTTTGCTCTCAAACCCCTCTTTCAAGTCTTCGTGACGGGCACATAGCTTGGCGTCACGAATCAAATGCCTTTTTTCACAGCCTATGGCATCGCAGAGGCTTCGAGCAAATCACGGTGAGGGAAGGGCCGTTAGCGCTATCAATAGCTTATCACCTGCGCTTGATCTTCTGTACGTCCCTGCTACACCCGGCGCCAACAAAACCTCTTACCGGAGACCCCAATGGACCTTACTGCCTTGGCCGCCAAACATCCTGACCACTGGCGTCAGGCCACTGCGATCCGCACCCTCGCTCTTGATGCGGTGGCTGCTGCAAACTCCGGCCATTCGGGCATGGCAATGGGTATGGCTGACGTGGCAACGGTGCTCTTTGGCAAGCATCTGAGGTTTGACCCGACAGCGCCCAAATGGGCTGATCGCGACAGGTTCATCCTGTCCGCTGGCCATGGTTCGATGCTGATCTACTCGCTGCTCTACCTCACGGGCTACGGCGACATCACGATCGAAGAGATCAAGAACTTCCGTCAGTGGGGATCAAAGACCGCTGGCCACCCGGAATTCGGTCATGCCGACGGGATCGAAACCACCACCGGGCCACTGGGTCAGGGCATCGCGAACTCGGTAGGCTTTGCAATTGCCGAAGAAATCCTGCGCGCCACCTGGAGTGCCAAGGTTCAGGACCACCACACCTACGTGATCGCCGGCGACGGATGCCTGATGGAAGGTGTGAGCCAAGAAGCCATCGCGCTGGCCGGACGTCAGGAGCTGTCCAAGCTCATCGTGTTCTGGGACAACAACAACATCACCATCGACGGCACCGTCGACATGGCTGATCGCACCGATCAGGTCGCGCGCTTTCAGGCGTCCGGCTGGGACGTGCAGGAAATCGACGGCCACGACCCCGAGGCGATCGATGCCGCAATCACGGCGGCAAAGAAAACGTCCACGCCGTCCATGATCGCCTGCAAGACGCATATCGGTCTGGGCCACGCCCTTCAGGACACGTCCAAGGCTCACGGCGCGCTGACGGACCCGGATCAATTGATCGCCGCCAAAAAGGCCTATGGTTGGGACAACGGCCCCTTCGAAATTCCGGCGGACGTTAAATCCGCATGGGAAGGGTTCGCGGACCGCGGCAAGGCGGAGCACGCCGCCTGGAACGATCGCTTTGCCAAGCTCAGCGCGTCGAAACAGGCCGAGTTCCAACGGACCTTCGCGGGCGAAGCGCCCAAAAAGCTCTCTGCGACGATCAAGGCGCTGAAAAAACAGATCTCCGAAGAGCAGCCCAAAATGGCCACGCGCAAAAGCTCGGAGATGGTGCTGAAGGCTGTGAACCCCGTGATGAAAGAAAACGTGGGCGGCTCGGCTGATCTGACGGGGTCGAACAACACAATCACGCCTGACCTCGGCATTCACACGCCCGAAGATCGTACAGGCCGCTACATCCACTACGGCATCCGTGAACACGGCATGGCGGCGGCCATGAACGGCATCCAGCTCCACGGTGGTCTGCGGCCCTATGGCGGTACGTTCATGGTGTTCACCGACTACGCCCGGCCCTCCATGCGTCTGTCGGCGCTGATGGGTATCCCGGTGACCTATGTCTACACCCATGACTCCATCGGCGTTGGCGAAGACGGACCGACCCACCAGCCGATCGAGCATTTCGCCATTCACCGCGCGACACCCAACACCAAGCTCTTCCGCCCAGCCGACACGGTGGAGACGGCAGAGGCCTGGGAAATCGCCCTGTCGGACAATTCCGGCCCCTCTGTACTCGCGCTGACGCGTCAGGGGCTGCCCACGCTGCGAACAGAACATAAGAACGCTAATCTGACATCCAAAGGCGCCTATGTACTCGCTGATGCTGACGGTAAGCGCCAAGTTATCCTGATGGCCACGGGTTCCGAAGTATCGGTGGCCATGGCTGCGCGCGACGCGCTTCAGGCCGAAGGCATTGGTACGCGTGTCGTCTCGATGCCCTGCTGGGAACTCTTCGAGGCGCAAGACGAGGCCTATCGCAAGCGCGTATTGCCGGGCGGTCCTGTTCGCGTGGCGGTCGAAGCCGGAGTGCGCATGGGCTGGGATGCTTGGATCTTTGGCGAGCGCGGCAAACGCGACAAGGGCGCTTTCGTCGGCATGGAGGGCTTTGGCGCTTCTGCCCCGGGCGGCGAGCTCTTTGAAAAGTTTGGCATCACTGCAGAAGGGGTCGCCAACGCGGCCCGCAACTTGCTGAAATAATCCCTTCGGGCAGCGTCTTTCTCGCTGCCCGATTCCGTACGCTGCCGTAAGCACCGCTTAACTCTTGTTCCCCAGGTTTCGCCCGCAAGTTTGATTGCGCGTCAACCCAGGGGGACAAATGGCAATTCCAAAATTCAATTTTTCCGTCAAACAAGGCAATTCAGGGACTGTTGAAAACCCCGCCGGCCTTGTCATGACTATCAAAGATGACGCTGGAGAGCCGCGTGATCTGACCGGAGCCGAGCTCGTCTTTTTTGCGCACTGGGACCGTCAGGTCCAGATGCGTCTATCCAGCGCTTCGGCTGAGATCGATGTCGCATGGATGGAAGGCAGAGTAACTGTACCATTCGACAGATCTGCTTTCCGCGACGTGTCCCCACGCCAGACGGTCAGTTACGAACTCGAAATGCGCAACGGGGCAGAGCAAAGGACGGTTCTCGAGGGACGCATCCATGTTCTGGGAGGCTTCAACGATGACTAAAGCAACGGTTGAGGTCGTCGAGGGGACCGAACGAATTGAGGTGGTGGATAGACGCGAGCAAGTGGTTTTGGAACTCACTGCCGGGACTACGGGTCCAGCTGGATCGCCTGGCCCCGAAGGACCCCAGGGGCCTTCGGGACCGATAGGTCCGAGCGGACCAGCCGGTGCTTCAGGACCCCAAGGGCCCACCGGGCCTGAGGGCCCCGCTGGCGCGACTGGTCCTGCAGGTCCCCCCGGACCAGAGGGCCCAAGCGGCGCGACCGGTCCTACAGGCCCCGCCGGTCCAGAAGGCCCAAGCGGCGCGACCGGTCCTGCAGGCCCCGCCGGTCCAGAAGGCCCAAGCGGCGCGACCGGTCCTGCAGGCCCCGTCGGTCCAGAAGGCCAACTTGGCGCGACCGGTCCTGCAGGACCCACCGGTCCAGCAGGTTCCGCAGGCGAGGCTGGCCCCCAAGGTCAATCAGGTCCAACCGGCCCACAGGGTCCAGCTGGAACGACAAACTGGGACGGGATCACTGACAGGCCTACGCTCTATTCAGAATTTATCATATGGGCAGAAGAAAACGCCGATTTGGGCACCGGAAGCTATGAATGGGCATTCGGCAATGGTGCAAATACCAGCTCGGGCTCCGGTGTCACTTTGCCCTTTGACTGCGAACTCATTGCCATGAGCCTGACCACGGCGGGCGCAGCGACTTGCGAAGTGGAGGCAAGAAGAAACACGGGCGCTACAGGTGTGTCCGTTGCCACGGTGTCCTCACGCACAGGGTACATTACCTTCGCAAACACTCCGGTACCGTATTCGGCTGGTGATCGCGTGAATTTCCGGACCATAACAGGTTCAAGCGCCTCTAACTCGGGCGTTGTAGCGGCCTGGTTCCGGCGTCAAATCGTCTGATCATTTTTGGCCGGGCGAATGCCAATGCGGCCGGCCTATCTCTCTAGAACACTCCGGTGTGTACTTTTGCATACATTTGTTAGCGCAAACAGAAATGTTTTCGCTAACATATTGTAATTGCTTCTAGTTTATACTTCCTTGCTTCACCTTTCGCCGCTATGCCGCCCGTGTGGTTATCG
>JBCDKE010000001.1:0-97310 GCA_038747015.1 Pseudomonadota bacterium | reverse complement strand
CTCCCGCGTCGCTTAAGGGGTACATACCCGCCGAAGAAGCGCGGGGCGAGTTTGGGCGCGTTCTAGGACCCGCCGCCGGCGTTCTTGAGGTTGCTGCCGGTGTGCCGGACGAAAACTGGACCAGCTTCGCACTGCAGGGACTGTCAGCGCTGCGCCCCATGAAGTCCGCGTCCCTGCGGATCAGCGACACAGAGCTCGTGTTGACCGGTGTCGCTCCAAACCCCGCGGCGCGCGCAGCGGTCGATGCGGCTCTTTCAGGGCTACCAGAGGGCTACAACGCGACCGTAGATGTCCGCACCGAAGACGACGGACAACCCTTTGGATTCAGCATTCAATATATGCGCGGGGGCGATGCCGTCGTGCGCGGCAAGCTGCCCGTTTCGATGGGTCCCGGGGATTTCGCCTCCTTCGATGCCCGCCTGGAGACCGATCAAGTCGCCATCGCAGAGATCCCGTCGCCAGACGGCCAGTTCTCAGCCAGAGCCGCCGTTTTGATCGATGCGATCAGCCAGCTCGAAGAGGCCCAGACCAGCGTCCGCGAAGGGTCCGCCACGATCACCGGCAAAGGCACCCGCGCGGCGTTGGCTCAAGTCGAAGACATGCTCGCTAGTCTGCCGTCCGGGTTCACCGTTACCACGGATTTTGCCATCTTCGATGACGGCGAGCCAATCGCCCTTGTGGCGACTAAGTCTGCCCGGGGCACGGACCTTTCCGGGAAGCTTCCTTTCGGCACTACCCCTGCCGACGTCGGGTGGGACACCTTGGGCCCAGATGTCCGCATCGCCGAAGTGGACGCCAAGGCCAAGAACTTTAATGTGCTTGCGATGGCGGGACTTGCCGCCTTGGCGCAATTGCAGGACGGCACCATCCGTGTTGAAGACGCTGCAACCCCTGGCCTTGTGCTGGAAGGAACCGTGGCGACGCCAGATGTGTCCGCCGAGATCGAGGCGGTCCTGTCACGCGCACCCGGCAGCGTCGAACTTGCTCTCACAGCGCTGGATGATGGCGAACCGCTTTCGCTTTTGGCCCGCAAAGACATGGGCGGCATCTCCGCCGAGGGGAAGGTGCCTCAGGATGCGTCCCTCCAGCTTGGGCCAGAGGTCCGCCGCGCGGGCATCCCGCTTGCCCCCAGTGGGTTCGAAGCTGCGGCAACGGTCGCCTTGGACGCGCTGGACGAACTCCAGACCGGAGAAGTTTCCATCGACGGCACCGCTGTTTCGCTGTCCGGCTCGGGAGACCGCGCTGCTCTCGCGCGGGCCATTGGCGCGTTGGATGGGCTTCCAGAAGGCTATGAGACGCAAGTGTTTCTCGAGCCGCTTGACGACGGCCTCCCGCTGGGTCTGACCGCAGAAAAGGTCGGCGATGTCGTCACGATGGTCGGCAAAATGCCTTTTGGCACAGAACCACAATCGCTCGGGCTGGATGAGTTTGGCGAAGCCATGATCGTATCCGAAATCGACCCGAGGTCTGAGGAATTCCTCGCGGTGGCTCAGGCAGGCCTGACTGCCCTTGCGGGGCTCGAAGCTGGCCAACTGACGGTAGCTGACGCCGAAGAACCCGAGGGTCCGCCGACGCTCGTTCTCAGCGGCGCTGTCACGCGAGCAGGGCTCGAAACAGTGAACGGGGCCCTCAGTACGCTCCCCAACGGCGTCGCTCCGTCAATCGACGTGGTCTTCGCCGACGATGGGGCGCCGATGACCCTCTCGGTCAGGTGGGATGGCTCGCAACTCACGCTTCGCGGCAAAGCTCCTGTAGGAACAACTGCCGAAGACCTTGGAACAACTGACCTGGCCGGTGTGACCGTGGCCGAAATCGCAGGTGTGTCCGAAGATTTCACCCAACTCGCGGCTGGTGGGGTAGAGGCGGTGCAGCTCTTGGAAAGCGGTCAGTTCGAGATCCTGGATGCCACCGAAGATGGCGCTGCCTTAGCCCTGTCGCTCAGTGGTACCGCCTTGACGCCAGCCGTGCGCGATGCGGCGCTGGCGGCTATCGGCCAAGATGGCATTGCCGCAGATATTGCGGTCCTCGACGACGGTACGCCGCCCGCCTTTATAGTGGCCTACGACGCCGAAGCTGGCGCATCGGTCTCAGGGAAACTTCCAGTTGGACTGAACGCATCTGATCTCGCCGATCGTCTGGGTCTGCGCACCCTCGAAAGCTCTGCCACTGCCGGTCTTGTGGGCGACGCCACCGTCTATGACGAGGACTTCAAAATGCTCCGAGATGCCATGCCAGAGGTCGACACTCTGGAAGCTCGTTTTGACGCGTCTGGCATCAGCAGCCTCGAAATCACTCCTGCTCCGGGCGTCGATGCAGATCTCTTGGCGGAAAATCTTGGCGCTGCACTGGGCCAGCGCCCAACGCTTGCCGATCCGATGATACCCAAAGCAGGGGCTCGTCGCGTCAACGCGCTCTCCGGTGGGGAGGAAAGCTTTACCGGCACGGCTTGGCTTCCTGTCATGGATATCGACGTCAGCCTCGACGCGTGTGACGCAGCAAGCCGTGCGGTGCTTGCGGCATCACAGATCAACTTCGTCACAGGCTCCGCCAGGCTAGAGGCCCAGTCCGTGCGTTCGGTGAATGGCCTCGCTGCGGTGATTTCGCAATGTGTGACGACCGATCCCGGGCTGCGTGTCGAATTGGGCGGGCACACCGATGCTGACGGGCCCAAAAACGGCAATCTGACGCTGAGCCAGGCGCGCGCCGAGGCCGTTGCAGATGCGTTAATACTTCGCGGCGTACCATCCGACGCAATCAGCGCGGTGGGCTACGGCGAAAGCCAGCCCGTGGCCGATAACGGCACTCCCGAAGGCCGCGCGGCAAACCGACGAACCGAGATAACGTGGACCGATAGTTAGGTCCCCACTGAGACCGTTGAATGAGTAAATGAGGTTAAAGATGTTTCGTGATTGGGGTTTTCTTTTGGGTGAAATTTGGGGCTTGCTTATCCTCTCGGCCCTTCTTGGCCTTGTGGCGGGTTGGCTGATCTGGTCGCGCCGCGATACCGGCGCCAACGGCGTGCTCGCTCAGTTGCAAGCAGATCTCGACCAGTGCCGTGCGATGCACATTGACAAGGACGACCGCATTCGCGCGCTGGAGGCCGAAGTCACCGCATTGCGAACGCCCCAGGTCGTGCCCGCCACGTCTGCAGAGATCCCCAGTCAGCCGGCCCCGATGCGGTTGGCCCGTGGCGGCACCCCAGATGATCTTAAGAGAATTAGAGGCGTGGGGCCAAAACTCGAAAAGCTCTGTAACGAATTGGGCTTTTTTTATTTCGATCAGATCGCAGCGTGGACCGAGTCAGAGGTTGCGTGGGTCGATGAGAATTTAAAGGGCTTCAAAGGCCGCGTCAGCCGCGACCGATGGGTGGCGCAGTCCAAACTCCTGGCTGAGCCCACCTAGAAAAGCCCATCTGCCCTTGCCACGGCTCCCGTCAGGGTGCGTAACGTTGGACGGTTTCCCTGAATATGCTGGGTATGTCTCCGATCTCGTAGCCCTCCGGCTTGTTGAACCCGGCGTATGAGATCATCCCCACGGCAATCAACAAGGTAACCGCCGGTGCGCGCGGCACACGTCCGTCAACATAGGCAGAGAACAGGGCCGGGATCATCAGGATCACCAGAACGAGACCCAGAACGAACCAGAGATCTGGGTCGGACGGAAGTGGAATGCTCTCGGCTAGGCTCTGAACCGGCCCCAGTATCTCTTCCATGTCAGCACCCCCTCGGCAGGGCGCTTAGTCGGGATCGGACCTAAAAATCAGCCGTTCCTCACAGGGCGCCACGCGCAAAATATTCGTCGTGCCAGCCTGATTGAACGGCACCCCGGCGGTGACGACAATCTGGTCAGCTTCCGTTGCGATCCCGCTTTCGCGCGCAGCACGCGCGGCGGCTACAACGGCCATCTTAAAGCGGTCCACAGTGTTCGTTACCACACAATGCGTGCCCCAGGTTAATGAAAGCATACGCGCCGTGTTCACCTCTGACGTCAGCGCGATGATCGGCACCATGGGCCGTTCGCGTGCTGCAAGCGACGCGGTAGTGCCGGACTGGGTAAAACAGCAGATCGCTTTGATCTCGGTCGCTTCCGCGATTTCGCGGGCCGCCACGGTGATCCCGTCGGGCACCGAGTCGCGTTTCACGATCCGCGAGGCGGCGAGGATTTCCGCATAGGTCGGATCGGCTTCGACCTCTTCGGCGACGTTGTTCATCGTCGATACGGCTTCGACCGGGTAGTGACCTGCCGCGCTCTCGGCACTCAGCATCACCGCGTCGGCACCCTCGTAGATCGCTGCGGCAACGTCCGACACCTCGGCGCGCGTGGGCATCGGGCTCTCGATCATGCTCTCCAGCATCTGGGTCGCGACGATCACGGGCTTGGCCACCGCGCGGCAGCGCCGCGTCAGGCGCTTCTGGATCGGCGGCACGTTCTGCACCGGCAGCTCGACGCCCAGATCGCCTCGTGCCACCATGATCCCGTCCGACACATCAAGGATCGCGTCGAACGCATCCACGGCGGCGGGCTTTTCGATCTTCGACAGAATCTTGGCCCGGCCATTGGCCAGCGCGCGCGCCTCGTAAACATCCTCGGGCCGCTGAACAAAGCTCAGCGCCAGCCAGTCGACGCCCAGCTGGCAGACGAATTCCAGATCCGCGCGGTCCTTTTCGCTCAGCGCCTTCAGCGGCAGAACCACGTCCGGTACGTTCACGCCCTTGCGGTTGGAAATCGTGCCGCCCGTGACGACCGAGCAATCCGCGAAATCGGACCCGCAGGCATCGACCCTCAGCCGGATTTTCCCATCATTGACCAACAGCGTCGATCCCGCCTCCAGCGCCTGAAAGATCTCTTTGTGCGGCAGCTGAACGCGCGTCGCGTCGCCTTCATTGTCGCTCAGGTCAAAACGGAACGCGGCGCCTTCGACCAGTTCCTCTTCGCCGTTCTTGAACTTGCCCACGCGAAGCTTGGGCCCCTGAAGGTCCGCGAGGATCGCGATGGGCGTGCCCAGATCAGCCTCGATCTTGCGGATTGCGGCGTGGCGTTCGGCGATTTCTTCGTGCGATCCGTGGCTCATGTTCAGGCGGAACACGTCCGCCCCCGTTTCATGAAGCTTTCGGATCATGGCGTAATCGCTGGAAGCCGGGCCAAGCGTGGCCACGATCTTGACCTTGCGCATACGTCTCATGGGGTACTCCTCGGGTAGTCCCGCTAAATTTCGTGTCGCTGTTACCGCTAACTGCGCGCGTCGTCCATTGAAAGGTTCCCTTCCCGCGCTGTTTGGTCCTATGTCGCGCCCGTGAGTGACGATTTCGACCCCAATGCCCCGTTTCACATCGACGGCGCCGCCCGCCCGGGCCGCTGGCTGATCACCTGCGACCACGCCACGAACCGCGTTCCCGGCGAAATCGGGGGGCTTGGCCTCCCGGCCGAGGATATGGAACGCCACATCGCCTATGATGTCGGCGCGCTGGGCGTCGCGCGCGCGCTGGGCGAACTGCTCGACGCGCCGGTTGTCAGCTCGAATTTCTCGCGCCTCGTGATCGACCCCAACCGGGGGGAAGAGGACCCGACCCTGATCATGCAGCTCTATGACGGGTCGATCATTCCGGGAAATCGCAGTGTTGACGCCGGCGAACGCGAACGCCGCCTGAACGCTTATCACCGGCCGTACCATGATGCTCTGGCAAAACTGGCTGAGGGCCGGGTGATCTGCTCCATGCACTCGTTTACGCCGCAGCTGAGGGGCCGCGCGCCGCGCCCGTGGGAGATCGGCGTGCTCTTCGCGAGCGACCGGCGCCTGTCGGACCCGTTCATTGCCGCGCTGTCCCGCGACACCTCGCTCACCGTAGGCGTCAACGAACCCTATAACGGCGATCTGCCGGGCGATGCCGTCGACCGCCACGCCCTGCGCCACGACCGCCTCAACGTGCTGATCGAGCTGCGCAACGACCTGATCGCCGGCCCTGCCGGGCAGATTGCCTGGGCAGAGCGTCTGGTCGCCCCCCTGACAGAGGCGCTCAAAGCCGCCGAGGCCTAGATGTCGCGTTTCGACTAGGGCCCCGCGCGCAGGCGGGCCATAGTCGCCCCATGGCCGACACAGATTTCGCAGAATTCACCGCGACCCTCCGCTTCGAAGACCTGCCCGAGAGCATGCTCGCGCTTCTCCGGCGCAGCTTTGCCGACACCATGGGCGTGGCGGCCATGGGGGCCACGACCGACATGGCCGCTGCGGCCCGCCGCGCATCCTCTATGCTCTTCGGTCCCGGCGGCGCAGGTGCGGCCCGCGTCCTGATGAACGGCACCTCTGTCAGCCCTGCGGGTGCAGCCATGGCGGGCGCCTTCACTGTTGATGCCATCGACGCCCATGACGGCACCACGCCCAACAAGGGTCATGTCGGCTCTGCCGTCTTTCCGGCGATCCTCGCGGTGGCCGACGCCTTGCGTGCCCAAGGCCGCGAGATCACCGGCCGCGACTTGGCGCTCTGGCTGGCGATCGGCTATGAAATCAGCTCTCGCGCGGGGCAGGTCCAGCACGCCACCTGCGCGGACTATCACACCTCCGGCGCCTGGACGGCGGTGGGCGTCGCCGCCGCCGTGGCGCGGATGCTGGGCTGTGACGCGGGCCAGATCCGCCACGCCGCGGGCATCGGCGAATACCATGGACCCCGCAGCCAGATGATGCGCTGCATCGATTTCCCGACAAACCTCCGTGACGGGGTAGGGTGGGGGGCACCCTCCGGCGTGACGGCGGCCTATCTGGCGCACGAGGGATTTACCGGCGCCCCCGCGCTCACCTGCGAGGGGCCCGAGGCCGCGCCCCACTGGCAGGGTCTCGGCCAGCACTGGCTCACGCTCGACCACACGCATTACAAACGCTACCCCTGCTGCCGCTGGGCGCATTCCTCCATGGATGGCGCCGCGGCCCTCATGGTCGAAAACGACCTCGACCACAGCGACGTCGCAGGCGTCGACATCCGGACGTTCCACTACGCAACCCGCCTCGCCGGGCATGAACCTCAGACATTGGACGAATTGGCCTATTCCATCGCCTTCCCCATGGCGACGATGATCGTGCGGGGCAAAATGGGTCCGGCGGAACTGACGCCAGAGACGCTCCGCGATCCCGACATCCTCCGCGTCAGCCGCGCCACAACCCTCATCGACGACGACGACATGACCGCCCGCAGCATCCAGCAACGCTGGGCGCAGGTGACGCTCCGCCTCACCGATGGCCGCGTCATCGAGGGCGCGCCCTGCACACCGCGCGGCGACCTCGACCAGCCCCTGACCGAGGCCGAATTCCACGACAAGTTCCACCTCCTCGCCTCCGGCTCTCTCAGTCAGTCCCGCCGCGACGCGCTCGAGGCCGCCTGCCTGCATTTCGACGCGCTCGATGCAGCCGGCACTGCCGACCTCCTCGATCTCTGCCTGACCGCGCCATCTTGACCCAACGGGCAAAAGCCCCGACATCTCTCCCATGGATGATCAAACCCGCCTAGAGCTCGAAGCCGCCGCCTTCCGCCGCCTCCAACAGCACCTGATGGAGGAACGCACGGATGTGCAAAATATCGACATGATGAACCTCGCCGGCTTCTGCCGGAACTGCCTGAGCCGCTGGTATCAAGAGGCCGCCAACGAGCGCGGCATCGAGATGTCCAAGGATGAGGGCCGCGAGACGTTCTACGGCATGCCGTTCTCCGAATGGAAAGCCAATTACCAGACTGACGCCAGCGCCGAGGCGCAAGAGGCGTTCAAGAAGTCTCACTAACCCCGCGCGGGCGGCGGCTGGCCAGCAGGCCGGCCACCGTCATCATGGCGAGCCCGGCATAGGTGGCGGGCTCCGGCGTCTCGCTCAGCAGGACCCAGCCCCAGAGCACGGCGAACGCCATATAGCCATAGTCGAACACGGCCACCGTGGCCGATCGCGTGACCTGATAGGCCCGCGCGACACCCATGAAGTAAACGACGGATAGCCCGCCCAATATCCCCAGCAGGATCCAGTCTTCACCGGAGGGCAAAGACGGCGGTGCAAAGACAAAGGGCATCGCCTCGCCCCACGCGGTCCCGGCCGGGATCAAGAGCGACGCCGCAACGCCGACCACCAAAAACTGCCCCTGCAGTACCAGCGCAATGGCCGCTGGGGCCTCGCCCTGACAATGGCTGCGCGTCAGCACCATCGCGACCGCGTAGAAAAACGCGCCCCCCAGTGGGAGCAGCAAGAGCGGCGTGACCTCCACCGGGCTCGGTCCCACGATCACAACGATGGCCGCAAACCCCAGCGCCACGCCCGCCCATTGCTGCCAGCTCGTCGGCTCCCGCAGGAAAACGGCGGCCATGATCGTGATGATCGACGGACCGAGATAGAGGATCACCGCCACGAAAGAGAAATCGAAAAAAGGCAGGCTCGCGTAGTAGAGCAGCCAGTTCAGCGCGAGGCTCGCATTTCGGATCATCACCCAGCCGAACCGCACCGGCTTCAGCCGCCATTTGAACACCGCCACCGCAAGGATCAGCAGCGGGATCGCCACCACCGCGCGGCCCCAGAAAATCACCCAGACGCTGACGCCACCCGACATCGACTTGATCAGCGCATCGGCCAGCGTCATCAACGCCACCGACCCCAGGATCAGCGGGATGCCCATCAGGCTGTCAGGACGTGGCGCGGGGGTAGTATTCATGAGCCAACGGTTGCGCCGCGCCCGCGCCGCCGTCAATCCGCGAATCCTCTTGCGCCAGACCCCAACCGGCCCTATACGGCCCCTCTGTCAGCGCGGGTGGCCTGATGGCATTGCCTTCCCGCGTGGTCTCTAACGACTTAAAGGAGATGAAAATGCCTAAGATGAAGACGAAGTCTTCTGCCAAGAAGCGTTTCAAAGTGACGGCCACCGGTAAGGTGATGTCGGCACAGGCAGGCAAACGCCACGGCATGATCAAGCGTACCAAGAAATTCATCCGCGACGCCCGTGGCACGACCACGCTCAGCGCGCCGGATGCAAAAATCGTCAAGGGCTACATGCCCTACGACCGCTAAGAGGAGCGTGAGAGATGTCCAGAGTTAAAGGTGGAACCACCACTCACGCCCGCCACAAGAAGGTGATCAAGGCCGCGAAGGGTTACTACTCGCGCCGCAAGAACGTCTTCAAGACCGCCAAGCAGGCCGTCGACAAAGCAAACCAGTACGCCACGCGCGACCGCAAGAACCGCAAGCGCCAGTTCCGCGCGCTGTGGATCCAGCGGATCAACGCCGCTGTGCGTGCCCATGACGAATCGCTGACGTACAGCCGCTTCATGGGTGGCCTCGTCAAAGCCGGCATCGAAGTGGACCGCAAAGTCCTCGCCGACCTCGCCGTCCACGAGCCCGAAGCCTTCGGTGCAATCGTTGACCAGGCCAAAGATGCCCTCGCAGCCTAAGCGAGCCTAAAGCAACAGTTTTTAGAAAGGCCGCCCTCCGGGGCGGCCTTTTTCTTTGGCCTCTCTGCCACTGCTGAGGAGCATGCCAGAACCAGCAATACAAAGCAGCGTCGACCAACTGCCGACATGCGGGAAGAAGCAGACGTTGGCGATCGCTGCTGCTTACCCCGCATGGCTGCACGCATCACTCCGGCACGATCTGACCCGGCAGCGAATTGACCGTCATTGTTTCATTCGGCTGAAAATGGATGACCGAGCGGATGGATTCGCCCGCCTTCAACAGATCGAAGGCTGTGTTGATCTGGTTGTGGTTCATATGATGCGTGATGTAGGGGTCGACGCTGAAGTCGCCTCGTAGCCATTCATCTACCATTCCGGGGAGCTGGCTGCGGCCGAGGACGCCGCCGAAAGCCGTGCCGCGCCAGACGCGGCCTGTCACGAGCTGGAAGGGTCTGGTGGAGATTTCCTGACCCGCGCCCGCGACGCCGATGACCGTGCATTCGCCCCAGCCTTTGTGGCATGCTTCGAGGGCCGAGCGCATGAGTTCGACATTGCCTACAGCCTCGAAAGTGTAATCAAGGCCGCCGTTGGTCATATCGATGAGCACTTCATGAATCGGGGCTGCGTGGTCCTTGGGATTTACGCATTCGGTGGCGCCAAGCGACAGCGCGAGCGGGAATTTGTTTGGGTTCACATCAATGCCGATGATGCGGGACGCTCCCTTCAACACCGCGCCTTGGATGACGGCCATGCCGACTGCGCCCAGTCCAAAGACGGCCACAGATGACCCTGGCTCGACCTTCGCGGTATTACGGACGGCACCGATGCCGGTGGGGACGGCGCAGCCCATGACAGAGGCCTTGGACAGCGGCGCGTCCTTCGAAATCTTCGCAACCGAGATTTCAGGAAGCACAGTGTATTCGCTGAACGTACTGGTGCCCATGTAGTGCAAGATTTGCTTGCCCTTGTAGGAGAAACGGGACGTGCCATCGGGCATGACACCAGCCCCCTGCGTGGCTCGGATCGTCTGGCAGAGATTTGTTTTACCGGACTGGATATAGGGGCAGTTTGGGTCTTCGGGTACGTAGAGCGGGATTACATGGTCGCCGGGCTTTACGGATGTCACGCCTCGGCCGACTTCTTCGACCACGCCGCAGCCTTCATGCCCCAAAACGCAAGGGAAAAGCCCCTCGGGGTCTTCACCGGACAGCGTGAAGACGTCCGTGTGGCAGAGACTTGTTGTGACAATTCGAACGAGGACTTCGCCGTCCTTCGGCCCTTCAAGATCAATCTCTTCGATCTCGAGTGGACGGTTCGGCTCCCAAGCAATGGCGGCGCGCGTTTTCATGTTATGTCTCCCTGTTATCCATTGTTTTTAATGAAGGAATTCTTCTCTGCTCGCCTTTTCCAAATCCAGGATGGGATCCAGAACGAGCACGAGGCGCGTCTCGCCCGTGCCTTCTATGGGGGGCGAACGATGGAGCAGTTCCGGAGCGGCGGCGGCGGGCCAGAGATGTCCGCGCAGGACAACGGCGCTCCCGGTAGATGCGGTGAAAACGCGATCTGGATCATCCCCGGATGTAGAGACGCCATATTGCGTCCCAGTTCCACGGTAGGTGCAAATGAGCCGCGCGGTCAGGCGGTCGACGTGAAACTTTCGGCAGGCATTTGTGGAAATAACGTCGAGCCTGAGCCGCACAAAGGGCGTGTCCATCACACCCGCAAACATGTGCGCCAGTGCTGCGACGTCGTCGGCCAGCATTGTCCTCTCGTCGCAGGGTGCGAGCGCGTAGGAATCGAAGAGATCCGTCATCGCCTGGCTGACGTCGTCGGGCCGCAGGATGATCCGCGCCTTTGGCAATTCCCAGCGCGTCAATCCATCGATCCAGTCTTGGAACGCTTGCAGCGGCTCTCGCTGCCAAACAGCCATGGCGCAATCTGGCGCCTTGATCGCGTCCAGAGAACGCGGGGATGCGCCTACGGCGACCCCGTCGACTGTTTCTCCGCTGATGTTTTGGTGAAGCGTCACGCGGCCTCCTCGGAACGTCGCCATTGGGGAAAAGGATCGGGCAAGTCGGGTAAAGCATCTGGGCCGGGCGCGAGATGCTCGGGCACAAGAGAGGAATTGAGCGACGCCTCGAGCGCTGGCCAGTCGATTCTAGACCCAATGAAAACGAGCTCCTGACGACGGTCGCCCCAAGGTTCGCTCCAATGGGACGCGATGTAGTCGCGTACTTGCGGATTTGACGGCCAGCGTTCTTGCGGCACGGACGCCCACCAGGTTCCCATAGGTTTGACCGATGAAAGCGTGCCTGCCAGCGAAAACTCCGCCACCCAAGACGGGCGCGTTGCAATCCAAAAGTGGCCCTTGGCCCGGATTACGCCGGGCAAATCGCCTTCAAGGACCCTTAGGATTTTTTCGGGTTCAAAAGGTCGCTGAGCGCGGAAGACAAAACTCGAAACCCCGTATTCCTCGGTCTCGGGGACGTGGTCTTCAAAGCCGTAAAGCTCCTTGGCCCACATCGGGTGTTCGTGCGCTTTTTCAAAGTCGAACAAACCTGTGTCGAGAATTTCTTTGGCAGGCACGAGGGAATGATCCGTCTCGATGATCTTGGCGTCCGCGTTTAGCGAGCGGATGATCTGGCGCGCGGCATTCGTTCGCTGGCGGCCGGCGTTGGATACTTTGTTCAAGACAATGACATCGGCAAACTCGATCTGTTCCACGAGGAGGTCCACCAGAGTGCGCTCGTCTTCCTCTCCCTGCATCTCACCCCGGTCGCGCAGGAAATCCTGGCTGGAATAGTCCGCCATGAGGTTCACGGCATCCACGACGGTGACCATCGTGTCGACGCGGGCGACATCAGCCAGGCTTTCGCCGTTCTCGTCACGAAAGTCGAAAGTGGCGGCGACAGGCAGCGGCTCAGAAATCCCTGTGGATTCGATTAACAAATAGTCAAAGCGACCTTCTTCGGCGAGGCGGCGAACCTCGAGCAACAGGTCGTCGCGAAGGGTGCAGCAAATGCAGCCATTGGACATCTCAACCAGTGTCTCATCTGTCCGGCTAAGCTCTGTATCGGCTCGCACAAGGTCGGCATCAATATTCACTTCGGACATGTCATTTACGATCACGGCGACACGGCGCCCTTCGCGATTGTTGAGTACTCGGTTGAGAAGTGTGGTTTTTCCGGCGCCGAGAAAGCCGGACAAAACGGTGACGGGAAGGCGGGTATCTGGCACGGAGAATCTCCTGGCTTGATTCTGTTATATTATAACACTAATAGTCACCAACGCAGCGCAAGCCAACGCCAGTTTCTGCCATCGAAATCATCTAACGAAGTCGTCCCAAAGATCCGTCAAAACGGTCTTCAGAGACGCCAGCAGCATTTTTTGCGCAGCGGTCCCAGGACCGAATTGGTGAGGCCAGACGTGTCCATTTTACCGGCATTCGCGAACACTAGGGTCAAGCGATGACCCCTAGATGCAGCGTCTGGCCCAAGCATTCCTATCCGAAAGAGGCCACTCCACGTTGGTCAGCGGATGCCGCTCCGCCGTTCAGTAATTCCGCACGTGTCGGAGAACCTTCCAGCACCTGTACGCGATCCGAAGCTTCAAACGGGCTGCGAACGAACCCGTTAGTCAACCTTCATGGCTTCGCAAGCAAGGTAGCACTTTGGCTTGTGCCACTCGCGCTCCGGCCAGAATTTCACGGAAATCCCAAATGAAGAAAATACCCGTCACCGTCCTCAGCGGTTTTCTTGGCTCCGGCAAGACAACGACCATAAACCACATTATCGAAACGAAGCGCGCCCAACGCGTCGCGATTATCGTGAACGACATCGCCGAGGTGAATATTGACGGCAAACAGATTGGCGACAAGATCCTCGAGACCGAAGAAAAGCTGGTCGAACTCGAGAACGGCTGCCTTTGCTGCACGCTGCGGGGCGATCTATTCGACGAGACGCTCGCGCTCGCTCTGGAAGGGAAGTACGACTACCTGATTATCGAAGCGAGTGGCGTATCAGAGCCGCTGCCCATCGCTGCGACCTTTACCTTCCCGATGGATGACGGAAAGTCGCTGAAAGACGTAGCCCATCTCGACACCATGGTGACCGTGGTCGACGCCTTCAACTTTATTGACCAATACGAGTCCGACGAGATGGAGATTCAAGAGCGCAAGACGCGCCTGCAAAGCCATGATCAGACGTCGGTTGTGGAACTGATGATTGACCAGTTGGAATTCGCCAACGTCATCCTGGTGAACAAGGCAGGGCTCGTCAGCCCAGAGACGCTTGAGAAAATACACCAGATGGTGCGCGCCATTAATGCCGAAGCAAAGATCATCGACACTAACCACGGCCAAGTCGACTTGACCGAGATCATGAATACGAACTCCTTTGATTTCGACAAAGCCCAAGAATATCCCACCTGGGTCAAGGAAGTGGAGCGAGAGGAAAGCCAAGGAAACGGCGGCGCCCACACCCACAGCCACGGTAATGGACTTGTGCATAGCCATAGCCACGAATTCGGGCTCACGGCCTTTGTCTACCGCGCCCGAAAGCCCTTTGTGCCGGAACGTTTGATCCAATTCATGGGAACGCCAATGCCAGGACTCATTCGCTCAAAAGGTTACTTCTGGCTCTGCACCCGTATGGACCAGGCGGGCAACTTCCAGCTCGCAGGAAAGCTCGTGGACTACGGCGTAGCCGGGCGCTGGTACTCCACCATCCCCGAAGAGGATTGGACCCCGGACATGCGTGAGTTCATTGAACAGGAATGGGTCGAACCCTTCGGCGACCGACGTCAGGAAATCGTCTTCATTGGAAGTGACGAAGAGATGGATCAGGAGGCCATCGTGAGGACCCTGGACGCATGCCTGATCAGCGACGCCGAATTGCATCAGGACTACAGCAAGTTCCCCGACCGTTTCCCGCCTTGGTAGGCTGTCTTACTGTCTAATCCTGTTGGGGGGTACAATCAGTCAAGTTTACGCCGCGGGATAATCTCAACACAAACGCGCCTCCTCATTCTGAGATACGGTTCAAGTGTCAACGTTGGTATGTCGATTTGGGAAGGCATGGCCGATCGTAGGATTAGTCAAGAAAACCCCACACCTAACGGAAATTCGCGCACTTCAGCCCGCCTGGAGCAAGGGGCGCATCGTTGCCCAAAAAGGCCGCTTAGACCCAAGCACGTCAGGGCAACTAGGGTTCTACTGGAAGTGGTATAAAACCATCGTGACCTCGCAGTCTTCAATTTGGCAATCGAGGGCAAGCTGCGCTGTTGCGGTCTCGTCAAGATTGAAGTCGTCGACGTCACGGCTTCTGGACAGATCAAAGAACGCGCATCCGTCCCGCAAAGCATAAGGCAAAAACCGGTCCGCCTCGATATCTCCGGAAGGACTGGGGCATCTGTCGAAAAATAGACGGAAGACGACCTAATGGTCGGCACAGGATACCTTTGGCCTGGCCGCTTTCATGAGCGATTCTATATTTCGACCCGCCAATATGCACGGCCTGTCCGAGACCGGGAAACGTCAATCGGTCTTGAGGCCAGCGCATACCCAAGCAAACAAAGCTCAGGTCGGCCAGCCCCGAGAAATTTTGAATGACAAAACCGACACATTTTTCGTAGGTTCGTTTAGGTGGTACGCGCACTCCATAAAGCTTGGAAATTGTATGTCTCAAAGTGAGCATCTTGAGCGACTTGGGAAACGGTCAATTCTGCTAAGCGCGTTGCCGCAGAAAGACTGGGATGCGTTGTTGGAATTGGGCAGACCAGTAACTTTTGCCAAAGGCGGATCAATTCTAATGCACGGCAGCGCCGGGCAGGACATGTATCTGATACTTGAGGGTCGCGTTGAGGTTTCAGTCATTTCGGCAGAAGGCACAAAGGGCGTTTTGAATCAAATGGGCCCCGGTGAGATCTTGGGAGAAATCGCGCTTCTCGACGGCGGAGAACGGAGTGCCGACGCAGTGGCCGCATCAGACTTCGTATCCCTCATTGCCATCGAAAGGAAGACTGTGATGCGTGTGCTGAAGCAATCGCCTGACATGGTGTTTGCTGTGATCGCAGAGTTGTGCCGCCGGGTGCGCAACGCGTCTGAAATGTTCGAGGTGAAATCTGAGAAGCAAGCTAGAGTTCGACTGGCCCGCTCTTTGCTGCGCTTGGCCGCCAAATGGGGCGAAGACGTCGATACAGGGTCGGACAGTCGTATGCTGCGCGGGTTTTCTCAAAGCGAGCTAGGCGATTATGCTGGGCTTGCCCGCGAGAACGTAAACCGCTGTTTGAAAGCCTTCGAGTGTGAGGACTTGATCTCGCGGCGGGAAGAGGGGCTTGTCCTGCTTGATCTAGAGGAAATCGCCGAGGTCGCTCAGCTTTGATGGCGTAGGACTTTGATCGGTTTGTCAAAGCCTTTCAATTCAAGCGGCTCGACCGCCTCGCCGGCCTGAATAGCCTGAGCAATGTCCGAGGTCATGATCACCTCACCGGGGTTTGCGGCGTCGGATAACCTCGCTACGATATTGACGTTTTCCCCAAAGACCGAAACATCGCGAAATCCGCCAGCGTTGGCGTAGACTGATGCCATGTAGGCCGACCCACTGTGCAGGCCAACGCCGACCGGGATCCCTGCAGCCTCGCTCGCTTTTGCGACTGCTAAACCTGTGAGACCTGCTTTGGTGATGTAGTCAGGGCCTGAGAAACCGGGTGGCCAATTGGCGACGATGCAATCGCCGTAAAACGCAACTACGAAGCCATCCCTTTCGATGATCTCCTGCGTTGCAAGGTCTAGGAATGCATTGATCCGCTTAGACACTTCTGCTGGCCCATGGGTGCGCGTAAACTCGGTCGAATTCCGGATGTCGGCATAGAGGAGCGACATCGGAACTTCGGCACCACCGGGATTGTTTTCCAAAAAGTCATCACAGGCCGAGCAATAATTCGGGTTTCGCTTGGCCGGGCGCTTTCCTCGAAAACGCAAAAATAAACCGCCGATGCCGCCGAAAGGTGCTTTGCACAGTCGGCATCTCGGCGGGCTAGGCAGGCGGTTGTGAAACTTGTGTTGATCCAAAAGATCTGCCGCACCAACTGCAAAAACATGATGCCAGATTTCTTCGTTGCCCGTATCTGGCGTAAACTCGTTTTCTTGGCTCACGTCGTCCTACCTCCAAAAGCGGGTCGGCATGCCGGTCACGATCGTGTTCATGCCGGGTGTGTCGAGCGTGAGCTCATGACTGTTGCAGACTTCAGATCCATAGAACCAGGTAGGGCCTGCTTTCAATGGCCGGCCCGGTTGCAAGCCGCGATAGAGGCACATGACCTCGTCGCCTTGATCAAAGGGTGGAGCCTCATGAATGATCAGATTGTCGTCGTCATCATACCGGTCAATGGCGGGAAGGGTGACGATCGTTCCGGCCTCCAACATGTCTTTGTCCAGCCAGTCGGGTGCGCTTTCTAACGACATAATGTGATCCACATCCAAACCGTAGAGTGGCAGATCGCGGGGGCCCGTTAGCAGCTGACCAGTTTGAATGTTGGTCATATGCGCCTCATTGCCTTTGCCGAATATCAGGTAGGTCGCTTTTGGCGGCGCGATATCGCCGAGGCTGAAGGGGCGATACAGAATGACACGCTCGACTGACACGATCACGTTCGGGATCATTGGGATTGTGTCGGTCAGGTTCCATGGAAACCAATGCATAGGCGGCGGGTCTGACTTTGGCGGCCGGAAGCCAAAGAAAATGTTTCCGTGCATGACACCGCGTGCTCCATGCCAGAGCGTATTGCCTGCGCCAAGGGTGGGGATCGAGAACTTCTCCTCCGTTTCCTCACCGTTGCAGAAAAAGAAACCGGCATCGGGATGTTCGGCGCGCATCCGCAACAATTCCTCGCGGGCATCATCAGGTAGGGTGATCCGCAAGATCACCTGATAGCGATGTTTGTCGTCATGATACTGGGTTAGGTGGACCGCGAAGAGCGTCTCATGGCCCATTAGCGCAAAGGCATGTTGGCAGGGGCCGTTCTTCACGTCTGCTGTGGGGAGGGAGAGTGGGACGTTAAGATGCACCATGGTCATGCTCCTCCGTTAAGAATTTCGTTGCGAGCCGTCAGTACGGTGTCGCGCATGATGTCCATGAGTATTGGCAGGAAACTGCCCTCCGTCGTATCGGTCAGCCAAGGGTTCATGGTGGTTGAAATCAGGACGCTCAGCGGCACACCGCCATCCTCGTCCGAGAGTTCCAGCTTTGCGCGTCGGGTGGCGTTTTCAATTAGGGCCGCACCGTATTTTTCAGGCGGAAGAGCAGTTGTCGTGACCAGCATGTCCACCTCTGGTGGTTGTCCAGCTGTGGTCACCTCTTCCACGGACATCTTTTCAAATATCTTCCGGTTCAGATCATTCATCAGACCCAGATTTTTGTTGGGCGTCCCATCCTCCAAAAGAAAGTTGAACGCATAGGATAGCACGGTCAGATCCGGCCCCAGTTTGGCAAAGATCTTGGCTAGCGTGTCGTCGTGTTCGAGCGCTGCCATGACCTGTTCGTTCTGCTTATGCAAAAGCGGGGCGAGCATTTCGCGTTCGGCGTCGACATCCCCATCTGCCGCCTCGGACGGTAGTTGCTTCAGCGGAACCACGAGAAACGGATCATCCTTTCGCGCCAATGTGCTGATGCCGATGTAGAACATCTTTGCGTTCCAGGCGCAGTTGCCGAGCAGTTTGCCATAGCCGGATTTGTCCAAGGGTATGGTGGCGTGGCTCATTGCAACGCCCGCAGCCGCGGCACCCGGTTTCGACCCTTCGATGCCGTAAGACCCGGCGCTTGGGATATCTTCGGAGTGGTCCACGACTGGCGAATGGTGTGCGACCAGGTAAGTCATCCTTTGATCGCGATAGCACAGCGCGCCAGCGGGGTAGGGCACGTAGCCACTTTTGTGCGGGTCGACAGTGATTGTATCTGCATGATGCAGCGCATTAAGCTGCTCAATCGTATGGTCATTCAGCTTTTCGACAGGGGTGTAGGTATCACCGCCTGACTTTGGGGCCCGAAGCGTCGTCGCGAAGTACCCGCCCCACGCGCCGTCCGCATGCAAGGTAAGGGACAAGCCGCGGCGTTGGTAATCTTCGCGCGCCTTTACGATCTCGACGAGTGGGTCCACTGCGCTTTCGGCGGTAGAGCCGATTACCGAAATGAGTTGGATGATGGGGACGCGCCTTTCTAGGCACTCGTCCAGAGCGGCTCTAAGTGCGGGCACTGACATCCGCGCATCGACGTCAACATCGATGCTTTGCAAAGAGCGTGACCCAAGGCCCAGTATCGCAACGCCTTTGTCCCAAGAATAATGCGCCGTCGCCGGTGCCAGAACGACACCAAGGTGCAGTCCCTGCAAAACTTCCTGCTGAAAGGCCGCCAAACCCATCGCTTGCACCGAATACGTGTCCAAAACTTCCGCGACGCGCGCAGGGGAAATGCCCGCCTCGTCGGTCAGCCGCTGTGGCAGATCGAGGATCACGTCGTTTGGCAGGTTCACGAGATCCCAAGGTTCGAGATCAAGCAGAAGCGCTTGCTCTCCGTTGCCCATGATCACGGTCATGGACTTGGCTGCGGCCAAATCATCTTCTAATCGGATGGCGCGCGCAATCGCTGCGGCCTGATATCTAAGATTTCGCGCGGCCCACATCGCCTCTGCATTCGCAATCGAGCCACCGCAGGTGATGTGCCCCCACGGGGTCGGGTTTTGGCCGTAGCCCAGCATCTCGCAAAGATCGCGGCCCACTTGCAGTTCAATGGCCGTCGTGACGGGTGCAGCTTCTGGTGCAACGTTGTTGCTGTTATAAAGCATGCCCGCGAAGTAGCCCAAGGCACCGGACATTGAGATGTCCCAGTTCATATGGCTTTGATTTCGGTAGCTGCTCATCGGTGTCGAGGACCGCATCGCGTTAGAGAGCGCATCAAGATTTGAGCGCATGCCAGCGATCGTATTTTCGAACCGTTCACTGCTTTGAGTGTCGGGGCTTATGAACGGCGGATCGGTTTCGTGAAAAGCAGACCGTCCGGCTGCGTGAGCGGTCAAAACGTCGGCGAGCAAAGATCGCATTGGATCAATATTCTCGGCCTTAGGCCCCAAAAACCACGCGCCAGGCTCCGCCTCACTCGGCTTTGACAGCCCCAAATCATCAAAAGAAAAAACCGTTCGTGACGGGCGTCTTGCCCGTTCCCAATCCGCACCCATCAACTACCCCCCAATTTGGTAGATCGGCCCAATTCAAAAAAACCAATGGGCCGAGCGTTGCACTAATTTTGTTCCAAATCAATTTATTACCGCGAAAGCCCAAGCCCTGTGACGCCTGTCACAGGGTGCGATCAATCAAAAATGCCATCTTCCTGATGCGTCGAGGGCGATCTGCCCGAAGTACGAGTGATTTGTTTGAAAACCGCACTATTGCTGTGAGGAGATAGGTATGAGTTTGTTTAGGGCCACTTTGTTGGCAGCAACGTTGATGGGCACATCAGCCCTCGGCGCCACGATTAACGGCGATTTTTCAGATGGTTTGAACGGGTATACGGCATTTGCCGATACTAATTTGAGTGGTCCCCAGGATCCGGCCGGTTTTGTCTCCGTTGGTGACAATTCTGGAAACCCCTTTGGTCAGGTCACGACGGATGCAGAATTAGAGGCTCTTGTTCTGTTCATGGGCCTTCGACAGCAGTTCACAGTGTCATCAGACGCCACGATTTTCAGTCTGGATTTTGGTCTTATTTTCGAACGTGCGAACACCACTGTCCCATCAACACCTTCGTTCAATTCCGACCGCTTAAGCGTTGTGATACAAGATCTGGATGCGGCGGGGACCATTTTTGATCTGGGCGTCTACACGCTGCTGGATAGTACACGGGATGGTACGGTTCTCGACCCGTTTGGAAATGCCAGCGGTCTAAATGTCGTCTTAGACGCACCAACGGACTCGTTCTTTGACGCCAGCGTCAGCGCTGATCTCAGCAGTTTAGTCGGGCGCAATCTCGAACTCACATTTGAGGTTCGGGATTTCTTCGACGGTCGGCAAAGCAGTTACGGGGTCGATAACATAACGCTGTCAGCGGACCCGGGCGCCGCTGTCGTGCCGCTTCCCGCTACGGGTTGGCTACTGATCGCCGGGTTTGGTGCGCTTGGCGCAATGCGTCGGCGTCATGCCAACGAAGCTTTCTAAGCCTCATTGATTTTCAAGCAATAAGAGAGATTTAAAATGCCATTCGATGTTGAAGCCGCCAATTTAAACCAGCTTGAAGCAGAATTTCAAAGACTCGCCGATAGCAGAGGAACGAAATTCACAAACTTCACGACAGCACGAAGTGCGTTGGAAACACAACTGACCGAGTACCAGGAAGTCTACGGCAAGATCGAAGTGATCAATGCCATCTCCACAGAGCTCTTGGGCGAAGACCCGATCACCGATGGCAGTCCCGGTGATGACCCGTTTGGCGTCGATCTTTTGGACCGCGTTGACGACGTCTTTGCCATCGGGGGTGGAGTTGCCGGCGTCGCGTCGCTGGTGTCACTGGGATACAAAATTCGCCAGGCAAGGCTAGGCGGTGCGGGGGCGCTTGCTGATGATGCCGCAGATATTGCGGCTATCACCTGGCCAAAACTCAGGCTTCTTGGTGGTATCGCCGGGCTTGGGGTCAGTGCATTGGGCATTGCGTTGATCGTACGTGATCACCAAGAGCGCATGTCGTTCTATAAAGAAAACATCCCAATCTACGAGGCTTGGGCAGACGATCTTGCGGCCAAGACAGCAAGCTTTGATGAATCGCGCACGAAGCTGAACGAAGACCTTGACGATCTTCAAACCAAGCTTGGCTACGCCTCGCGAGATGAGATGAAAAATGAACTGAGACGCACTGTCGGTGACGTTGCTGAATATCGATCTCAGTGGATCGCCTTGACGAAGATGCTTTGTAACAGCGTATCCATTGCCGACGCGACGTCCTACACCGGTTTTCCAAGTGCTCTGGTCACGCGAAGGGCGCAGGAGATCGCTCAGGATTCGTCGATCTGCTCGACAGTGATGTCATGAGTTTCTTCAAGGATGTCGGGAATTTTTTCAGCAAGGAAATTCCTAAATTCGTCACCGAAACCGTCCCAAGTGTTTTTGAGAAAGAAACCTATGCGCCTGACTTGGTTGAGGGGCGTAAAGAGGTCGAGAGACTGAAGAAGGCGGTCGAAGCGTCACGCGATCGTTTCTTTGAGGAACAGGCCCAGCTGGCAAAAGCACAATCGCGGTTTGAAAATCTGACAGAGCAATTCGCCAATGCCGGGCTTTCTGTGGACACGTCTAGGTTCACAGTTTCACCCAGCCTGATCAAAGAACTAAGTGAATCGCAGCGTACGGTGCGGGACATCATGCAAGCTTACCGGACCGTGACAAACGTGATGTCGCTGGGCCTCACAGAGCTGATTTATATCCATGCTGACATCAAGGAAGAACGTGAAACGCTCAAACGTCAGATTAAGATTTTAAAAGGGACCAGATCCCGTTTTGATCAAGGCACGGATCAACTGATCCGGGTGCGCAAGGCGATAGAGGCCGAGACGGTTAGGGCCGTCGAAGCGCTGAAAGCGGCCGGCATTGAGGATAGCGTATCGGCGGTCAGCGAATTGACCGCGGCCGAGGCGCAGGTCGCTGCCCGACAGCAGATGGCCGCCCGCTTGCTAGGGATTGGAACAGAGATCAGTGCAATCACGGATCTCATTGGCTTTAGTGAGACAGAGCTTGCAGCAATTCATCCTATCCTGCCCGAGGAAGAGACGAGCCCTGAGGCGATCGATCGCCTGATGACGGAAGAAGAGAAGGCAATTTTACAAGAAGCAAACGGGTGATTTGAACGATGGGCATTGATTTTGATGTATTCGCTGGTCTGAAAACTGACGACTTGAAGGCAGAACTCGCTGTCATGCGAGAGGATCTTATGGGCCGTCAGACATCCTATGCGGAAGAGATGTTTGAGCTTGAAACAGCCGTGAATGACCTCAAGAAAATGGAAGAGAAAACGACGTTTGTCGTCACCCAGCTTGAGCAAATCGCAGTTCTTACCACGCCACCGCCCAAAAGCGGGGCGGAGGAAGCCTCTGATGCCTTGGACCGCTACTTTACCGATCCCGTCTTCCTGGCTTCCACAGGTTTAGGCGCGGTTGGCGGTGTTGTGGTGTTGAGCAAGCCGGTTATCAAACTGATTGGCATGGTGCCGAAGCTTGGAAAGGCGACCAAACTCGCCAACTCCAGCAAGTTCTTGAAGGTTATGAAGTTAGGCAAAGGAACTTTGCTACTTGGCGCGGCAATCGCCATCGTTGAACTGGCTGTTGGCATGATTTCTTCCCAAGAGATCAACAAACAGCTTCGCAAGGACAAGGCAGAGCTTAATCGACTGACGCGCGAGGCTGACAAGGAAATTGGCGAGCTGTCGAAAGCGACGACGCAAGCCAAAGGGCTGGTAACAAGTCTTTTGAAAGACGCTGGTCTAGGGGATTTGGCTCACGGTCAGGCGATGGAAAGCTACGTGCGAATGATGAACGAGGCGATCGGTGCCTTGAGTGCGCAAAAGGCAAAGGTGCGGATGGTGCGCAAGATGGTGATGCATGGCGCGATGACTGCCGCAGACATCGCGAGCATCACCGGAGTAGATGAAACCGTCGTCGAAAGCGTGTCGCAGCGTGTTGCGGTAGAGCGAGCCTTGGTTAGCGGCAAAACCGTCGTTGAGGCCGCGCGCGACAGTCTATTGGATGACGCGCAGATTATCGAAATCGATAAGACAGTGCGCGCCCGTAATGAAGCCATCGCCGGGGAGCCCGCCGAAAGCGTAGCCATGCTTCTCGATGTGCCAGTCTCCGTGGTGCTGAGCGAAGGCGAAGAGAACCTACCTGTCTTGGAACCATTCTGGGGGCACATTGAGAAAGCGGAGAATCTCGATGCTATTTCGGAAAAGGTACTCATATCTGCGGACGCGCTTGCCCGCCTTTCGGCGGAGCTTCAATCAAAGGCGGCACTAGCTGCAGGTGATGATCCTGCGGCCGTGGGCCAGGCTCACGGGCATTCCATCGAGCACGTAGGTGAATGGGCAGTTGAGATCGCAGATGCGAGGACCCGGATCGCTATTCTCAAGCGCGATGCCAAGCTTAGAAAGTTGGAAAAAACCGCGGTGCAGCTGAGAATGCCGCTGTCGATCGCCGCGTGATCTGACGGCTTAGAGCGTCAGCTTAGAACGAACAAACCCAAAAAGTTAAGCGGCACTCCTATTGAAAGGAGTGCCGTTTCTTATTTCTTAGAAAGCGCAAGGCCCGCTGTCGGTGCTAATCACTCGCAGCAGGACCGATCTTGCAAATAGCTCTCCCAAGGGGCTTTCTTTGCTGCCGCTCAATCCAGATACGTCCAGCAATGTGTTGCGGCGGCGTTCGAAGGACGGTCCATCTTCAAACCGGCCGAGGTAGCTCAACGTCTCTTCGACAGTGGGGTCGGTGTCCAAAAATGCCAGCATCGAAGACAGCGGTAGGGAGCCTTCTGACTTCCGTACTAGTATCCGGGAAAGCAACTGGGTGTCCGAGATTCCTTCTATGATCTTGAGCAAGGCACCGATACGGCGACCCTCAGCCAGATGGTAGTTCAGTGCAGAGGTCAGCGTTGGATCATCAATTCCATCCCAAGAACGGCTTGCCAAACCCAACACATCGATCTCGATGATTGCATCGCCGACCAGGCATGCCCCAAGCGTTTGTGCAATCCGATCGAAGTACGTTGTGCCGTCGTCCCGCACTTCGATGTCGCGTAGTTTAGTGACGTCTTGTCCCCATTTGAACGCGCCCTCCGCCGTGTTGAGATCGCCGGTGCCATTCGTCACTGGCTCGGTGAACACTGGCAAGACAAGCGTATTGCCGAGGTTTTCAACTTCGGTCGTTTCGCCATCGATTTGGATGAGTGTTTGGAAGATATTCGTACGGTTCGCAGAATTGGTGTTTGGAACCAACGCGGTTTGCACGACGGGCGAAACCAAGATTGTCTCGCCTCTGGACGCTGCGATTGACGTCAACACTTGTTGCTGTCCTTCGATGACCACGGCGAGCTGGTTTGATATAATGTCGTTGTCAATGAGCGCGTTCGCCTCAAACGCGGAAAGAAACGTCTGGGTCAGTTCATTCGACGCCTCGGACGACAAACGTAACGCACGCAGTTCGCTTAGTAGCGTTTCGTCGCCTTCGAAGTGTGCGATAAGCGATGAAGGCAGCACCAGTTCGTTTGAAAATGCTTCATGGCTGCTGAACGCCAAGGAAAGCGCTTGCTCAATCGTGATGTCCCGACCGGCAGCCTCCCCGATGGTTTTAACGGCGTCCAAGACTAACCTCAGATCAATGTCCTCGATTTCTGTCTTGGATAGCTCAACAGCAATGACATTCCGCGCCTGAAGAATCGTCGGGTTCAAGGTAATCGGCGGGCCGAACCCGCCCTGCGCAATTGCATTTGCCAAAACATTCAGGTTCTGATCACCAAGGTCCAAAGTGAGCCCGTCGTCGGGCAGGTGGTGTTCAAGGTCGATCTGGACCGGCGCGCCCGTGGATACTGCTGTCGCAAGATTTTCTAATGCTAATGTGACCGAAGCGAAGTTCTCTTGCTCTCCCCAAATGCCAAGCGCGTTGCCAGCATGGGTCACTGTAAACGCATTTTGATTTGGATCTGCGACCACGCAGTCCAAGATCTGCGTTTCAATCGTTGCGTCTTTGACGCTGAGTACGTGTTCGCGAGGAACAACGTCGGCAAGGACTTCGGGAAAAGCGTGACCCAAAGCCTTCTTCCAAACGGTGTCGTTGCGATCTTCCGGCAGAACGAAGAAAGACGTTTGTGATGCAAAGACAAGCCGGCCCTGGGCCAACGTACACGGTGCAGATCCCTCAAAACGGGCAATGAACCTTTGCTCGTCGGGGGCGCGCGTAATCAGCACAATGACCAAAAGCACGATCGGTATCGCCAGCGCCCAAAGGTTCAAAGCTGCTACGCGCATTCGATGAAACTTGATCTTCCCACGATAGGGGTAGGCCTGAATTTGGTCCGCCTTTGGCGCGGCGTGATCTGAACAAATCGGCGGAAATTCTATCAGTTCATCTGTATTTTTGGGATCCTGCAGAACCTGTCGAAACTGTTGGCGAATATGTCTCTGCAAGTCGCGCATGCGGCGTTTGCGGTTCCAAATCCCGAATGAAACGGAAGAGATCCAGGTTAGCAGCGCAGTGCCGATCAGAATTGGGATTGCGAGCCCGTGCACTGTCTCGGAAGAGTTATGGGCGAGAACGATTTTTGCCAGAAACGTTATGCAAACGGCCCAAAGAATAGGAGCAGGACGAAACAGAGCATGTCGCTCTGCCTCCCGCGAAACGAGGACGGACTCACCCTCTGCACCTGCAATATTCGCATCCGAGCATATGTCTTCTTTAATGCGCGAAATTCCCTCAACGCTGATCGTTGCGAATTTCTCAAACTCCTCAGCAAAGCCCCGCGCATTTTCAGTCAACAAAGAAAGATCACTGAAAGCTTGGCCCATTTCAGGGCTTTGGTTGGTGAACTGCGGGGAAACTTCTGACTGCAGGGCCCCGACTATCTTCTCCGCGATCAATAGTCGTGAGACGATTTTGTTCGAGCGGTTTTGGAGTTCACCAAATGGAGGCTCCATGGATGCGGCTGAGCCACGCAACCGGTGAAACGCCCCACGCAACCGTTCCACAAAGGTCGGAGCGTCCAATTCCTCTGTCACGCGATCCGCGGTCAGGCAATCCAGCACAGCCTGCATATCGCGTTCCATGGTGTCGTTCGTTACTCGGAACTGAGTGTCGCTTTCCTTATTGTCGGATCGAAGTCTCTCAAGTTGTTTAGCGCTCGATACTTTCAAGAGCGTTTTGTCCTGCACCGCATAGTGAACCTGAGCAGTCTCACCGCTATCCGGGATCATCTCTGAGACGAGGTAGCCCACCGCGCCCTCAATCGCCTCCAGGATTTCCTCCAATGCGCTGGACATTTCCTCGGTGTCTTCAATTGCCCGCAGCTCTGAGAGTGCAGCGCCAATCGCGGCATCAAAACCATCAGTCATCTCGTAGGGTTGAGTGTTATCAATCAGGTCAAAATTTGGAAAATGCCTTTGGAATATCTGCTTGGTCATAAACTATCTCCGGCGCTTAAAGATTTCAGGAGTTTTTGGGCGCGCAGCAAACCCGTTTCGAAGAGGTCCGCCTTCTCTGACGCCGACATCACAAAGTTCAGCCAATTCGCCTCCCCGGTATCAATTGGCGCGATCTGAACCGGATAGCGCCGTGCGGGTCGTTTCTTCGCGCGCACATTTCGGTCGCGTTGTTCGGCCAGATCGAACGCCGCTTTAAGGGGGCTGTTCTGGGCCCAGGTTTCCCGGTCGTGCTGCAGCCTTACCGCTTGGCCGCATGCAGCGGCATCCTTGGCAAGATCACCCAATCTGCGGCGACGGGTGATCCGCTGCGTCGAACCACCATTCACCAGCGGTACGACGATCGTCGGCACGTCGGGCATCAAATCCCGAAAGCTGTCGCTGGGCAGGTTGGACATCATCCCGCCATCGAGAAAAGCCAATTCATTGAGGTCAGAAAACTCTTGGCTCTGCACGGCGGTCAGAAGATCGGTGATGTCTGATTGGACGCGCCGGGGCCACGTTGACTTGTTTGTTTGCATCACAACCGGATCAAAAAAGGCTGGGATCGACATCGATGTGCGCACAAGACGTGCGGGAGAGACGCGCTCATATTCTGCGCTTAGGTAGTAAAGATCCTGCGGCAGTTTGAACTTCAGGCCGACAGGCATCGCCATCGCGATCAATTGTAAGAGCGCAGCCGCTGGCCTTTGCGCCAGCGAGGGGTCAGCTTTTGCCGGATCTCGCAAAATCGGCCCAGCTGTGTGGCTATCGCTTGGCAACGCTCGGAGATCTTCAAGGTCGGCCCAGATAGCGTCCAGCGCTTCGTAAAGATCGTCGATGCTATTCCAGCCAAGTTCATCAAGAACGCTGGCAAACCAGGTTTCAAAGCCCGTGCCCGGGTTCAGGCCGCGTCGATCACGCAGTCGAAAAAGTGCGGCAAGCCATCCGGAAAGAACCTCGGGTGCAAGAACGCCGCGCCCTTTGAGCATGCGTTTGATCATCACGCGTATCGGCCGCGGTCCGTCGATAAACGTGTCCATAGGTGCAGTTTCAGTTATCGAAATCAGCTTCTGGTGCGTGGCGGTCGTGATGTCATGGCCACGAATTGCCGCGACACCCATGGCCAGAATGGATCCGGCGGAGGTTCCAGCCAGCCCTGCAAACCGGATACCCGCCGCCTCCAGACCGGTGACAAAACCTGCATGTGCCAACCCAAGTGTCCCGCCACCTTGCAAAACCAGATTGCAAATCCGGAACCTCTCTTTCCGATGGTTCGTAGGAGTTTCAAAGGCAGGAGCAATGCGCAGCCTCCGATCCCGCCGCGATCCTCTATGCCCATGGAGCCAAAAGAACCTGTCTAGCTCACAACGGTTTCGCGTTGCTTTGACCGCGTAGTTGGTCCGCAGGTCATTCAGGATTTCGATAGCAATTGGAGAGGTAAGTAGGCTCATATCCTGCATCAAACGTCTTTGGATCAAAAAATACTTTGCTAGCGCAAGTCATCTTAATTGGCGCCAATGTGGGCCTCTTGGTTGTCTCAGAAGGAACCTCGAAGGGTTGTGTGATCTTCAATTTCCAAATTAAAGATCCAGCAGAAATGGTCTGTGACGCACGTCACTCACCCTAATGCACCGCATTATGAGGGCCGATTTCGGCAATCATCTTGTGACGAATATGGTTTGAAAGTTCGAAGAGGATTTAGCGGAAAGAGGACATATTAAGTCCCTGTGGAATTCGGCAAAGTGGGCTCAGAGCTGCCGTGCGTTGCCCAGCGCTATACCCTCCACTCAACTTCAATTTGAAAGAGCCCCGCTGTGGGCGCTAAGCGTGACTTATCTTACGCGTCCGTAAATTCGTCATTGCAGAACCGGCCAAACCTTAACGCTCAATTCTTGATGTGCAGCCATACGGTTTCTGTACAGCTTCCATACGGAATCTGGCTGCATGTTTTGGGTCAAATCCATAATAGTTAACCCGCGCGCCCGCTACTCGGCCAGCGCGCCTAAAGTGACCGAAATCCAGCGCCCCAGCAGGTCGGAACCTTTGGGGGAAGGATGTAACCGATCCTCATCATAAAGTGTGAGATCGCTGCTGTCATAGACGTCGCTGGCATCGATGAAATGGAATCTTTCGCGGCTTTGAGCAAGGTTTTCAAGGCGGCTCTCCAGCTCTCCGATCGCGGCCTCGCAACCGGTGAACGGCCCGCCGCCCACCGGGTTGTCGTAGTACCCGACATAGAGCACCTGCGCCCCCCGGCTTCCCATCAGGTCGAGGAAATCAGGCATCGCGCCAAAGGTCCCATCGGCCGTCACCAACCCGTCGAGCGTCTCCTCGCAGGCATTGCAGCCACAATGCACCGCCATGTCATTGCCGCCGCCGGTCATGACGATCCAGTCGAAATCGATGCGCGGCACCTGTGCCCGGATATCCATCGGCCCTACAAGGAGCCGCGCCGGATGCCTGAGCCGCGCGCCTGACACGCTCTCATCCCGCAGCTCCCAGCCCAGTTCGCGCGCCATGACCGACGGGATGGAGCGATCGCCATTCCACTCCATGATACTGTCCCCAATCGTAAGAATCGTTGGGGTTTCGGCCGCTGCGGGTGGTGCGAGCAGGCAGGCGATCAGGGGCAAATACTTCATGCGGACAGGCTAGGCTGATCCGCGTCGTGAGGCCAGCCCCCCGGGGTCACCATGGCACGCGCCCATGGCCCGGTCTCAACGCTTGAACCCAGACCCGTGGCGGGGTAACCGACCGTCCACAGGAGAAAGCCGATGGACGATCTGCGCGAGAAGTATCTGACCCTTATCAAGGACGTGGCCGACGAGGCCGCGCTCGAGGACCTGCGCGTGCAGGCCGTGGGCAAAAAAGGCGAGATCAGCCTCAAGATGCGCGAGCTGGGCAAGATGACCCCCGAAGAGCGTCAGGTGGCCGGCCCGGCGCTGAACGCGCTCAAGGATGAAATCAATGCGGCCCTCGCGGCGCGCAAGGCGTCGCTCGCCGATGCCGCGCTTGAGGAACGTCTGGCAGGCGAATGGCTCGACGTGACGCTGCCCGGTCGCAGCCGCCCGGCGGGCACGATCCACCCGGTCAGCCAGGTCTGGGAAGAGCTCACCACGATCTTTGCCTCGCTCGGTTTCTCCGTCGCCGAAGGCCCGCAGATCGAAAGCGACTGGTACAACTTCGATGCGCTCAACATCCCCGGCCACCACCCCGCGCGGGCCGAGATGGACACGTTCTACATGAAGCGTGCCGAGGGCGATGAGCGCCCGCCCCATGTGCTGCGGACGCATACTTCGCCGGTGCAGATCCGGTCGATGGAATCCAATGGCGCACCGATCCGCATCATCGCGCCAGGCCGCGTCTACCGGTCGGACTACGACCAGACGCACACGCCCATGTTCCACCAGATTGAGGGGCTTGCGATCGACCGTGACATCTCGATGGCGAACCTCAAATGGACGCTAGAAGAGATGGCTGCGGCCTTCTTTGAGGTCGACAAGGTCGAGGTCCGTTTCCGCGCCTCGCATTTCCCGTTCACAGAACCTTCGGCCGAGATCGATTTCCGTTGCTCCTGGGTGGACGGCAAACTGGTTCTGGGCGAGGGCGACGACTGGCTGGAAGCGGGTGGATCAGGGATGGTGCATCCCAAGGTCCTGCAGAATTCCGGCATTGACCCACGCGAATGGCAAGGCTTTGCCTTTGGTCTTGGGATCGACCGCCTCGCGATGCTGAAATACGGGATACCAGACCTGCGCGCCTTTTTTGAAAGTGATCTGCGCTGGTTGAAACACTATGGTTTCGTCTCGCTTGATCAGCCCAGCCTCGCCAGTGGTTTGAGCCGATAGGGAGCGAAATGCCTCTATGGCGGCGGGTGTTCCCTTTGGTCGCGACAACCGTACTGATCCTCGTCATCGGAGGTCACATTGGCCTCTGGATTTCGGATGCACCGCCGGCGCTAAAGTGGCGGCTGACACTGCTTAACGCGGCAGGTTGGGCTGTCGTGATCCTGCCGGCTGTCGGCGTTTCGCTGTGGCTTAGGGCAAAGACGGCACCTCCCCAGGAAAAGGACGCGATTAACCGGGATTTAAGCTCAATCGCGCTACCAGTAACGGGTAAAATGACTGGAGCCCGCGCGTGCATAGCGATGAAGACCTTGAAACAGCTATCAAAATGCTGCGCCGGGGGCGTGGACTTGCTGTAAATGCGGGCGCCATTGGCATCACTCTGGCCACATCCGTCGACGCGAAAGAGCGGACAGAGATGGCGATCTTCTTGGGGGAGTTCAAGAAACGGTTTTGCGAGCTGACCCGAGAACTCCTATCGCTCGGGATCATGCGGTTGGCGGGCAATGATCACCCCGACGAACTCAAAGAGATCAAAGAGTTTTCCGCGGAGATTGAGACGCTCGATTCTTCCGCACACTTCAAGGCGCTTACCCGCGATCGCGCCACGGTCATAACGACCCGCGCCAGGGACAAGACCCTGCCCGCCTTCTATATTTTCATTCGGCGTTTCGAAAAGGAACGAGCTGAAAATGCTGGCAAAAACGCCGCCCGATTAAGAGCGCAGGCCGACCAGCTAGAAAAGATGTTCGGCGAGGTCGAAGACATTGGCAGGATGATCCACCTCATTTCATTGAACGCCAGCGTCGAAGCCGCACGCGCGGGTGGCGAAAGTGGCCGATCTTTCAAGGTGATTGCCGATGAAATCAGGAGTCTGGCCGCGAAGAGCGCTGAATTGATCGACACGACCCGCGAGGCCATGCGCGAGGAGAGTTCCCACTATGGATGACGCGCAGCTCATGAGCCAGGAAGACAGGGCGGCGCTGCTTGGGAACTTGCGGGATCTTCGCAACGCGCAAGGATTTGCCCTGAACGCGGCGGCCATATTCATCGAGGTTTCTACAGCTGCATCCGCAGAAGAGCGGGCCGACGTTGCACAGCAGTTTCGAACGTTTCGGGACCTCTATGGCAAGACGATACGCGACGCGACATCAAACCGGGGCTTGCGTGCCCGCGACGCACGCGCCGATGGGCTTGTCAAAGTCGCGCTAGAGGCCGCTGAGCGCTTCGGCGCCTTGGATGAGCACGAGAATTTTGCGGGAGTCCCAACGCAAGAGGCTGGGAAGCTGGTAAATTTTGTGAGGCTGCAAGGTGTGCCAGCGATCATGCAACTCATTGGAATCTTGTCTTCTGCAAAGAAGGAACACGACAAAGTTTTGCAGTCAGTCATGCAGGAACGGATTGGCCAATTGGACAAGATGTTCACCGAGGTTGAGGACATCGGCCGGATGATCCACATGATTTCTCTGAATGCCAGCGTCGAAGCGGCGCGCGCAGGCGGTGAAAGTGGTCGCTCGTTCAAAGTTATCGCCGACGAGATCCGCGGGCTGGCGCAGCAGGCTTCGACTCTGATTGAAACCACGCGCAATGGCGTTCTGCCGTCCGCCGAGGCGGACATACTGGGCATGGTCCAGCCTCGTTAGGAACACCCAGACTACCTGGCTTTCATCTAGAAATAAAAACCGCCCCACCCGCCGTTGTTCGCCTATTCCCGCCGCCCCCAGACGCGCAGCCCAGTTTCATTCCGCCGACCACATCGACAGAACGCTGGTTGCAATCATCGCGTTTGGCACCAACAGTGGCTACGTTGTCTGGTGCATTTTCACCAAAGAGACCGCCCTCTTCGGCTACGGCCAACAGGGCAGGCCCAAGGACGAGGCCCAAGCCCAAAAACAGATATAACAACGGGTTAACTTCCACATCGTCACCAAGAAATTACACAACGGTGGATAACTTAAACTTAAACTTCGCCGAAAATATGACCTTTGCGCCTAAAACTGCTGTCGGCTTTCACCCGGCGCGGAAATGCGCTAGCTGACACGCGAAATTTGGCGCTTCGGTATCCGACCGCAGCGAAGACAAACGCGTAAAAGGCGGCTGAGATGAAATTCACCCTGTCCTGGCTCAAGGATCACCTCGAAACCGACGCCACCGTCGACGAGATTACCTATGCGCTCACCGATCTCGGGCTCGAGGTCGAGGGCGTTGAAAACCCCATGGACCGGCTGAGCGATTTTACCATCGGCAAGGTGAAGGAGGCTGAAAAGCATCCCGATGCCGACCGCTTGCGCGTGTGTCAGGTCGAAACCGACGAGGGCATGACCCAGATCATCTGCGGCGCACCCAATGCGCGCGCCGGCATCACCGTCGTTATCGCCAAACCGGGCACTTACGTCCCTGGCATCGACACCACCATCGGCGTGGGCAAAATCCGCGGCGTCGAAAGCTACGGCATGATGTGTTCCGAGCGTGAGATGGAACTCAGCGACGAACATGATGGCATTATCGAGCTGCCGTCGGGCGATGTGGGCGAGCGTTTCGTCGATTGGCTGGCGGCAAACGACCCGGCCAAAGTCGACACCGTGATCGAGATCGCGATCACGCCCAACCGACCGGACGCGCTAGGCGTGCGGGGCATCGCCCTCGACCTCGCCGCACGTGGCCTTGGCACCATGAAGGCGCGGGACACTGATCCCGTGCCCGGCACATTCCCGTGCCCCGTCTCGGTGACCATCGACGAAGACACACTGCCGCAGGCACCGGTCTTTTATGGCCGCCTGATCCGTGGCGTGAAGAACGGCCCCTCCCCGGAATGGCTGCAGCAGGCGCTCAAGGCCATCGGCCTGCGCCCGATCTCCTTCCTCGTGGATGTGACGAATTTCTTCACCTACGACCGTAACCGCCCGCTGCACGTCTTTGACGCCGACAAGATCGCTGGCAATGCGCTCAGGCTCTATCGCGCCGAGGGCGGGGAAAAGATCACCGGCCTCGATGAAAAGGACTACGTGTTACCCGAGGGTGCGACGGTCATCGCCGATGCCAACGGCCCCGAAAGCATCGGTGGCGTCATGGGCGGGCTGGCCTCTGGCGTGAGCGAGGACACGGTGAATGTGTTCCTGGAGGCCGCTTACTTTGACCCGGTGCGCACCGCCTATACCGGCCGCGCGATGAAGATTAATTCCGATGCTCGCTATCGATTCGAACGCGGCATTGACCCGGCTTGGACTCCAGTCGGTCTGGAACATGCCACGCGGATGATCCTCGATATCGCGGGCGGTGAGGCCTCTGAGGTCGTTGTTGCGGGCGAGATACCCGACACAGCGCGCGCCTATCGCCTGGATACCGACCGCGTGCAGTCGCTCGTCGGCATGGAAATCCCAGCTGACACGCAGCGTGCCACGCTGACAGCGCTCGGCTTTGTGATCGAGGGCGACATGGCCCATGTCCCGTCCTGGCGTCCCGACGTGATGGGCGAGGCCGACCTTGTCGAAGAGGTCGCCCGCGTCGCCTCCCTGACCAAACTGCAGGGCAAACCCTTGCCACCCGTATCGGGGCAGGATTTCGGCGCCGGCCGCCCAATCCTGACGCCCACGCAGCGGCGCGAGCAGATCGCGCGGCGCACGGCGGCGGGCCTCGGCTACAATGAATGCGTGACCTACAGTTTCATCGATCAGCCCTCTGCCGCGGCGTTCGGCGGCGGCACGGAGGCTACAGCGCTCGAAAACCCGATCTCCAGCGACATGAGCCACATGCGCCCCTCGCTGTTGCCGGGGCTCTTGCAGGGCGCTGCCCGCAACCAGGCGCGTGGCGCGATGGATCTGGCGCTCTTTGAAGTCGGCGCCACCTGGGCAGGTGGTGAGCCCGAAGATCAGGGCGCGTCGCTCAGCGCCGTTTTGATCGGCCACACCGGGCCCAAAGATGTGCACAAAGCGCGCCGCGCGGTGGATGTCTATGACGCTAAGGCCGATGTAGAGGCGGTGCTGGCCTCGCTCGGTGCACCGGTCCGTGCACAGATCCGCCGCGACGCGTCTGAGTGGTTCCACCCGGGCCGTTCCGGTGTGATCGCGCTGGGCAAAAACGTGCTCGCCGAATTCGGTGAACTGCATCCCAAAGTGCTCGCCGCTATGGACGTCAAAGGCCCGGCGGTTGGTTTCACCATCTGGCCCGACGCGATCCCGGCAAAACGTGCCACGACCGCCACCCGTGCGGCACTGGGCGTTAGCGATCTACAGGCTGTCGAACGGGATTTTGCCTTCGTCGTCGATGCCAAGACAGAGGCGCTGACGCTGGTGAACGCCGCGCTCGGCGCGGACAAGGCGCTGATCGAAGAGGTCCGCGTTTTCGATGAATTCGTGGGTGGCTCCCTGGGCGAGGACAAAAAATCCATCGCCGTTACCGTGCGTCTCCAACCGCGCGAGGCTACGCTCAAGGACGCTGATATCGAGGCTGTCAGCGCCAAGATCGTCGCCAAGGTGGCCAAGGCCACGGGCGGCGTCCTGCGCGGTTAAGGGTGGCGGTGCGCAATGCGCACCCTACCTCGACCTCCAAAGGAGAATACTATGCAGCTCAACGTCTATCTCAGCGGTGAAATCCACACCAATTGGCGCGAGGAAATCATCGCTGCTTGCGAGGGGCTGGATGTGAGCTTTTCGGCCCCTGTAACCGATCACGCCGCCAGCGACGATTGCGGCGTGGCGATCATGGGTGCTGAACCGGACAAGTTCTGGCACGACAATAAGGGCGCAAGGCTCAACGCCATCCGAACCCGCAAGGCGATCGCGGATGCCGATGTCGTCGTCGTGCGCTTTGGTGACAAATACCGCCAGTGGAACGCGGCCTTTGACGCCGGATACGCTTCGGCGCTGGGCAAAAGCCTGATCATCGTCCACGGCGCTGACCACCAGCACGCGCTCAAGGAAGTCGACGCCGCTGCGCTGGCCGTGACCGACGACCCGCTAAAGGTCGCCGATATGTTGCGCTACGTGCTGGGCGGCACGTTGCCCGCCTAGTCGCGCGGCGGGATGTTGAGGCCCGTCTGCACCGCAGGCCGCTCGAGGAAGCGATCAAAATAGGCGCTGACATTGGGCACGTCGCCCCAGCCAACGACCTCTTTGGCACCGTAAAAATCCAGCCCTCGTAGCCACGGCGCGATGGCGATGTCGGCGATTGAGAACTCTCCCGCCACCCAGTCGCGGCCCTCAAGCTGCTTGTTCAACACAGCGAGCAGGCGTTTGGCCTCTGCGATATAGCGCTCGCGCGGGCGCGGGTCTTCGATCTCGGCGCCGGCGAATTTGTAGAAATAGCCCAGCTGGCCCAGCATCGGCCCCAGACCGCCCATCTGCCACATCAGCCACTGCGTGACTACGGCGCGCTCTGCTGGGCCCGCGCCGCCCAGTTTCCCGGTCTTGTCCGCCAGATAGAGCAGGATCGCCCCGCTTTCCCACAGGCCTAGCGGCTTGCCGCCCGGACCGTTGGGATCGATGATCGCGGGGATCTTGTTGTTGGGGTTTAGCGAGAGGAATTCATCGCTTTTGACGTCGGCATCGGCCAGCGTGACCTTGTGCGCCTCATAGGGCAGACCCAGTTCCTCCAAAGCGATAGAGGCCTTCACGCCATTGGGCGTCGGGAACGAGAACAGCTGAATGACACTGGGGTCTTTCGGCGTCCATTTCGAGGTGATCGGGAAGTTGGAGAGGTCTGCCATCGCGGGCTCCTTTGTGTCGTTCCAGTTAACTTAGGGGGAAACGGCGTTCAAAAAAGCCATGGATTTGTGCACCAAGGCAGGTATGCCTGCGCGGATAGGGGCCGCCAAAGAGCCACCTCTAACAGCAAGGGACCACAGTGGAGATCAGAGCATGATCAAAGAATTCAAGGATTTCATCGCCAAGGGCAATGTCATGGACATGGCCGTGGGCATCATCATCGGCGCCGCTTTTACGGCCATCGTTTCGAGCCTCGTTGCCGATCTCATCAATCCGATCATAAGCCTCTTTACCGGCGGGATCGATTTCTCGAGCCTATACGTTTTGCTAGGTGAAGGAGAATACCCGTCCATGGCAGCGGCCGAAGAAGCCGGCGCGGCCGTGTTTGCCTATGGCCGTTTCATCATGGCAATCATCAATTTCCTCATCATTGCCTGGGTAGTGTTCATGTTGGTGAAATCGGTGAACTCCATGAAGAAGAAGGAAGAAGAGGCCGCTCCGGCCCCGGCAGGCCCGTCCGAGAAGGACCTGCTGATGGAAATTCGTGACGCCCTGCAAAAGTAAGCGTCTGGAAACCGATGAAGGCCCGGGTAAATTCGCCCGGGTCTTTTCATTTGCGCGAAATTTCGCTTAGGTCGGCACCATGAGCCTAGACGCAACTGACCGCCGTATCCTCGATGTCCTGCAACGCCACGGGCGCATGTCCAATTCGGACCTGGCCGAACGGATCAATTTGGCCGCCTCCAGCTGCCATCGCCGCGTTCAGCGGTTGGAAAAGGAAGGCTATATTCGCGACTATGTGGCGCTGCTTGACCCCAAAAAAGTGTCCCGCTCGACCACCGTGTTTGTCGAGATAACGCTAAGTGGCCAACATGACGACGTGCTTGAAGCCTTTGAAAAGGCCGTGGCGCGGGTGCCGGATGTGCTGGAGTGCCACCTAATGGCGGGCACGGCCGACTACCTTCTCAAGGTCGTGGCGGCCGATACCGAGGATTTCGCGCGTATCCACCGCAAATACCTCGCAACCCTCCCGGGCGTGCAGGGCATGCAATCGAGCTTTTCGCTCCGCAAGGTCGTTCAGACCACAGCGCTGCCCGTTTAGTCCCCCAAGAAATGAAAAACCCCGCTACCGGATGGCAACGGGGCGTCTCATCAGCTTGAAAGCGTGCTCTTAGAGCAAACCTTCGCGCTGTGCCTTTTTGCGCGCCAGCTTGCGGGCGCGGCGGATCGCTTCGGCCTTTTCACGGGCCTTTTTCTCCGACGGCTTCTCGAAGTGCTGCTTGAGCTTCATCTCACGGAAGACGCCCTCACGCTGCAGCTTCTTCTTCAGCGCACGAAGCGCCTGGTCGACGTTGTTGTCGCGAACACTGACCTGCATGTGGTTTTCACCACCTTTCTAATCTGATTGCGGTTAAGCAGGAGGTGGCCGTCTAGCAGCACTCTGCTAAGTTGTCCAGCGTATCACATGTGAGGAGCGACCAATGGCTAACGCCCAGACCGACCCGATCCTAGACCTGCTCGATGCTGCCATGGGGCATGTCGTTTTTGACGGCTGGTCCGCAGTCACCTTTCGCGCAGCCATCGAAGACAGTGGCGTGGACCCGGCCGTTGCGCGGGCACTCTGCCCACGCGGCGCGGTGGACCTGGCCGTGGCATTTCACAAGAAAGGCGATGCAGACATGCGCGCGCGGATCGCGTCCGAGGACATGTCAGCGCTGCGCTATTCCGAGAAAGTCGCGCGCTGCGTGCAGATTAGGTTCGAAGTCATCCCGGACAAAGAAGCTGTGCGCCGTGGCTCGACGCTCTTTTCTCTGCCGCACCATGCGCCTGAGGGGTACAAGCTGATCTGGGGCACTGCAGACGCCATTTGGACGGCCCTGGGCGACACCTCTGACGATATGAACTGGTATTCCAAACGCGCAATTCTGTCGGGCGTATATACCTCGACGCTGCTCTACTGGCTGGGCGATGACAGCCTGGACGGGCAGGCCACATGGGATTTCCTCGACCGGCGCATCGACGATGTGATGCTCATCGAAAAGGCCAAGGCGCAGGTCAACAAGAACCCTTTATTGAGAACAGCTTTCGCGGGGCCGCGGTTTCTGGCGTCGATGATCAAGGCACCCCGACCCGCCGATCTGCCTGGTGGCGGCTGATTAGGTTTCCATACCCCTTGCGCGCTGTTAGTCCGGTCAGGAATGGAGGGTTCCCATGACCGACACGATGCGCGCGATCGAAATTTCACAACCCGGCGGGCCGGAGGTTCTGGTTGAAACGACGCGACCGCGTCCCGTGGCAGGGCAGGGGCAGGTGGTCATTCGTGTGGCCTATGCCGGCGTGAATCGTCCCGACGCGCTGCAACGCACCGGTGCCTACGCGCCGCCACCCACCGCGAGCGATCTGCCCGGCCTCGAGGCATCGGGCGAGGTGGTCGAGGTCGGACCGGGTGCCCAAGGCGTCAAGCTCGGCGATCAGGTCTGCGCGCTCCTTCCTGGCGGCGGGTACGCGGAATACGTCGCCACATCGGCCTCCCATTGCCTGCCGATCCCGGACAGCATGGGTCTCAAAGAAGCCGCCTGCCTGCCCGAGACCTTCTTTACGGTGTGGTCCAACGTCTTCATGCGTGGCGGGTTACAGGCAGGGGAAAGGTTCCTCGTCCATGGCGGGTCATCGGGCATTGGCACGACGGCTATCCAACTGGCCAGTGCTTTTGGCGCGCGGGTCTTTGCGACAGCTGGCAACGCCGAGAAATGCGAGGCCTGCCTCTCGCTAGGTGCCGCAATGGCGATCAACTATCGCGATGAGGATTTTGTCGAAGTCATGGGCGCCGAGGGCGGCGCCAACCTGATCCTCTGCATGGTGGGCGGGACTTATATCAAACGCAATCTCAAGGCGCTGGCCGATGACGGGCGCCTCGTACAGATCGCCTTTCTCGGTGGCCCCAAGGCCGAGGTGAACTTCGCCCCTCTCATGACCCGGCGGCTGACGATGACAGGCTCCACCCTGCGCCCGCAATCGGACCTCGCCAAGGCGCGCATCGCCTCCGAACTGCGTGAGCATGTCTGGCCGCTTCTCGACGCGGGCCGTGTCGCCCCGGTCATGGATAGCGAATTCCCCCTGATCAAGGCCGCCGCGGCCCACGCCAAAATGGAAACCAGCACCCATATCGGAAAGATCGTGCTTAGGGTCAGCTAGGGCCGTTCAATCGATTCTAGTTTCCGCTGTCGGTCGTTTTCGCGGATGAACTCCATCACTCCGTGTTGCCCGAGCCTGAAATAGCGCCGGCGGGTATCGCTGGCGCCCTCAAAGGTCAGCTCAAAACGATACCCATCCGGGTCCTCCAACACCTTGCCGGAAACGCGCCGGGCACCCCGATCCGTGACCACCTCATGACTGCACCTACCGAGCCCTCGCTCGCAATTGAACGGCTCATAGCTCACCTCCCGCCCGGACGCGTAGCTTCGCCCCACCTCTAGCCCCTCGGCACTGTAGTATCGGGTCAGAACAACCTCGCTGAATTCGTGGCTGAGATGCCGCGCGACGGCATGGCGTCCCTCCTGCATCCCTAGATAGCGTTCCACAAACGGGCCATCCGCCGAGTCGCGATAGTAAAACTTCGTCCCCGGCGGAAACGCGGCAAAGTTGATGCCCAGCCCGTCTGCGAACACGGGCTGGGTCAATATGAGCAAGGCCAAGAGGAACCGCATGTCACGAGGCATAGCAGCGTAGCGTTAACAGGGAGCAAACGGGTCAGCGTACCGGCTCGATGATTGCGTCCTTCATCTGACAGTCACGCACGACATCCGCCCCACAGGCGCGTGGGACGAGCCCCTTGGTCAGGCAAATGCGCGCCTCCTGGATGTGGCCGCTTCTGCAGGTGATCGTGATCATGTCTGGCTGCAGGCCCGGATTTGACTGCAAAAACGCTTCTTCAATCACCCGCGCGCTGATCTCGAACCGGCGCTCGAGCTGCCTCAGCGCGGGCGGACGCACCACCTGTTCATAGGCAAAGCGGGACTGGGAATAATATTCCTCCGCGCTCACCCCGGCGCAGGTCCCGTGCTTATTCCACTGGTGCCAGGCCAGCCCGCTCGTTCCCATGATGTCGGCCATTGCGCCCGTCATGGCCCGCGACGGGTTGCGTTCAGCGCTTGGACAATAGGATGGCCAGCCCCGTTCAAACTGCGGCCACAGCCCGTGAAGCGACCAGCCCAGATCGCGCTCGCACTGCTCTGACCCGCGGGCATCGCCTTCCAGCGCGCACCAGTTGGGCGACCAGGACATCGCAAGCACGTAGTAGTCGAACTCTCCCGACTTTTCGCCGCGTGCGAGGGCGGGCAGGGCGAGGCAGGATATCAAGAGGGCGAAGATCACGCGCATTTCGGGGCTTTTCCTTTCGGCTTACCCGACTTATATCGCCTGCAAGTTCCCCAACAAGGTAACGCATTCCGGCCAGACCGGGACAGCCTAAGCCAGGCGACGGGGAAGATGTATCTAGATGGAGGCCCCCATGGCTGACGGAAAACCAATTATGGCCAAAGCCACCGCCGTTTGGCTGGTGGACAACACGACGATCAGCTTCAAGCAGATCGCGGATTTTGTCGGCCTCCACGAGCTGGAAGTTCAGGGCATTGCTGACGGTGACGTCGCCACCGGCGTCAAAGGCTTTGACCCCATCGCCAACAACCAGCTGGATCAGGAACAGATCGACAAGGCCGAGGCCGATCCCCTCCACAGGCTCAAGTTGAAATACTACGCAGCCGCCCAGGGCGAAGAGAAACGCCGCGGCCCGCGCTACACGCCGCTCTCCAAACGCCAAGACCGCCCGGCCTCAATCCTGTGGCTGGTAAAGTTCCACCCCGAACTCACCGACGGCCAGATTGGCAAACTCGTCGGTACGACCAAGCCAACGATCCAGGCGATCCGCGAACGGACCCACTGGAACATTTCGAACATCCAGCCCATCGACCCGGTGGCCCTGGGCCTGTGTAAGCAGTCCGAACTGGATGCGGCCGTGCAAAAGGCCAACAAGAAGCGCGCCGAAGAAGGCACCGCGATGTCCGATGACGAGCGCCGCAAGCTGGTGAGCACGGAACAGAGCCTCGACATGGATCCGGAGCCCAAGATACCCACGGCGATCTCGGGTCTCGAGACCTTCACGCTGGGTGACGCGCCTGACGACGACGACAAAGAAGCAGACGTGCCCGACGCCGACAGCTTCTTTAACCTGCCCTCCGGCGGCGACGACGACGAAGACGACCAGCCCTAAGACACCCCTTGCGCTGACCGGGTCCCCGTGATCCGGTCATGCCATGAGCATCGCGGTTCTCGGGGCAGGTCTGATCGGGTCAGCGGCGGCGCGCCACTTGGCGGCGGCTGGTCATAACGTGACACTCATCGGCCCTGGAGAACCCACCGACTGGGCTTCGCATACGGGCGTCTTCGGCAGTCACTACGACGAAGGCCGCATCACCCGACAGCTCGATCCGATTGCCTTCTGGGCGCGGACGAGCGCTGCCTCCATCGCGCGCTACAGCGAGATCGAGGAACAAAGCGGGATATCCTTCTTTCGCGAGGTAGGGGGCATGATGGCTGCCCCTGATATGAGCCGGACGATCCGGAACGCACGCGAAGACGGCGTGCCCTTTGACCGGCTCACACCCCACGAGGCGGCGAGCTTTGGTTACCACCTGCCCACCTCTGTTACGATCACCCATGAGACCGCGAATGCGGGTTATGTGAGCCCGCGCCGCCTCGTGGCCGCTCAACAGGCGGCCGCGGCGAAACGTGGGGCCCGCCGCTTGGAAGAGGTCGTGATAGCGGTCCGCGAGGAGGCGTCCTCAGTGAGAGTCGAGACCGACACAGGATCCCACAGCTTCGACCGGGTGCTCTGGGCCGCCGGTGGCTTCGGCGCGCCGCATCTCGATCTGCCCACGAATGTGCAAGGCCGCACGGTGGTGATGTTCGAGGTCTCGGAGGCCGAGGCAGAGAGACTGGCGCGGCTGCCGACGTTGATCCTCGCCGACGGCAAACTCATCGACATCTATCTCTTGCCGCCGATCCGCTATCCGGACGGGCGCACCTATATGAAAATCGGGGGCGGACCGGAAAACATGCGCCTGCGTACCGAAGAAGAGATGCGTGCCTGGTTCAAAAGCGGCGGCGACGCAGATGCCGCACGCGCCCTCAGCGCCATCTTTCATACCCTGTTGCCGGGGATCGACGTGGTCTCGGAGCATATGAAACCGTGCGTGACGACGCTCCTGCCCGACGACCTGCCCGCCATCGGTGTGCTTAGCGAACGAATTGCAGTCGCCACCGCAGGCAATGGGCGTGGAGCCAAATGTTCCGACGAACTCGGCCGCCTTGGCGCAAAAGCTCTGCTGGGCGACATGGATGCCATATTGGCTCGCATGCTCAACCCGGGCCGCTTCGCCTGAGCTTCATCTTTCCAGAAAAACTCCGGGGGGAGCCGAAGGCGGGGGGCAGCGCCCTCTGCGCCTCTCGCCTCAGAGGCTCTTGCGTGCCTTCAGCGCCGCCGAAATCGTGCCGTCATCCAGATAATCGAGCTCCCCACCCACGGGCACGCCTTGAGCCAGCGAGGTGACCGAAACACCGGGGAGCTCTTCGGCGATGTAGTGGGCGGTCGTCTGCCCATCGACGGTGGCCGGGAGCGCGAGGATGATCTCGGTCACGCTTTCCTCCACCACTCGTTCTTTCAGACGGGGGATGCGGAGGTCCTCGGGTCCTACCGCGTCGAGGGCGGAAAGTGTCCCGCCGAGCACGTGGTAGCGTCCACGAAACACCCCGGCACGCTCCATGGCCCAGAGGTCGGCCACGTCCTCGACAACGCAAATCTCACCGGTGGCGCGCTTGGGTGAGGTGCAGATATCGCAGATATCGCTGGTGGTGATGTTGCCGCAATTCACGCATTCGCGGGCGGTGGCCGCTACTTGTGTGAGGGCATCAGCGAGCGGCGTCATCAGCAGGCTGCGCTTTTTGATCATGTGCAAAACGGCACGGCGCGCAGACCTGGGCCCGAGGCCCGGCAGCTTGGCCATCAGATCAATGAGCGCTTCGAGGTCTTTGGTGGCGTCGCCTGCCATGGACTGCCTAGAAGGGCAGCTTCATATCGGCGGGCAGACCGAGGCCCTCGGTCAGTTTGCCCATTTCTTCCTGGCTTTTGTCCGAGGCTTTCATCTGCGCCTCTTTGATGGCCGCGAGGATGAGGTCTTCGACCACCTCTTTTTCCTCGGGGTCAAAGATCGAGGGATCAATTTCTAGGCCCACGAGCTCGCCCTTGCAGGTAGAAGTGGCTTTGACGAGCCCTGCGCCGCTTTCGCCGACGACGGTCATGGTGGCGAGGTCTTCTTGGAGCTGCGCCATCTTGGACTGCATCTCCTGCGCCTTTTTCATCATCCCGGCCATGTCGCCGAGCTGTCCTAGTCCTTTGAGCATCTGCGTCTCTCCTTTGCGCTTAGATGCGGTGGGGCGCGGGATAATGCAAGCTTGGACACTCTTTTGGACGGTTGGACGACGCTGTTTCTTCGCTGCGCTCGAAAGGCGCCCCGACCGCCGTCCCTTATGCGCGCATCATTGCGGGTGCTGGGCTGGTTGAGGCCATCAGAGGACTATTCCTCGTCGAAGGGGTCCCATTCGTCCTCGACCTCTTGCAGCGCATCTTCCTCGGCCTCAGCGGCGAGCGCCTCGGGCGTGCGGATCTCGATGATCTTGGCGCCGGGGAAGGCATCCATGACCGCCTGCACCATTGGGTGGGACTTGGCCTCGTCTTCCAGCTTTTGCGCTTCGGCGTCGCGAAGCTCGGCAATTGTGGGCTCGCCACCTTCGGCCTCGACGACGATTGCCCAACGGTTGCCGGTCCAGGCCTGGAGCCGTTCCCCAAGGCGCTGGGCAAGGTTGGCCGGGGCTTTCGCAGTAGGGGCAAAGGTGATGCGGCCTGGGCTGTAGCTGATCAGCCGGATGCCGGTTTCCACTTCGACCAGCAGTTTCACGTCGCGGTGGGTGCGGATCAGCTCCACCACTTGGTCGAAGCGGGCGTAGCGTTCGAGACCCGGGGCTGCTGCGGTTGATGGCAGGGCCGCCGTGGCGGGGCCTGAAGAGCTCAGACTGACGGGTGTCTGTGGGGCAGCATTCGCGTTCGAAAGCGGTTGTGCAGCAGTAGGGCCGCCGCCGCCGCCATTGGGCGCATGCGTTGCAGCGGGCCTCGGCGGTGGTGTCGTATCCTTGAGCTTGCGCACCAGGTCCTCGGGGCTCGGCAAATCGGCCACGTGGGTCAGTCGTATGATCGCCATTTCGGCGGCCATCATGGAATTCGGACTTTTAGCGACCTCATCGAGGGCCGTCAGCAGCATTTGCCACGCGCGTGTCAGGGCCCGCATAGGCAGCGCGCCCGCCATCGCCTGGCCACGGGCACGCTCATCGGGGCTGATGGTGGGGTCTTCGGCGGCGTCGGGTGTAATCTTTACAACGCTGATCCAGTGCGTGACCTCGGCCAGATCGCGCAGCACGGCCATGGGGTCCGCGCCGTCGGCATACTGCCCGCTCAGCTCCGTCAGGGCACCGGCCGCGTCGCCCTTCATGACCATGTCGAAGAGGTCCAGAATTCTCCCGCGATCGGCGAGGCCGAGCATCGCGCGGACCTGATCGGCTGTTGTTTCCCCCGCGCCGTGACTGATCGCCTGGTCGAGCAACGAGGTCGCGTCCCGCGCCGATCCTTCTGCCGCGCGGGTGATCAGAGCCAACGCATCCTCGGCGATCTGGGCCCCCTCGGCCGTGGCGATCTTTTGCAAGAGCTCGATCATCACTTCGGGTTCGATGCGGCGCAAATCGAAGCGCTGGCAGCGCGACAGAACCGTCACGGGGACCTTGCGGATCTCGGTGGTGGCAAAGATGAATTTCACATGGGCGGGCGGCTCTTCCAGCGTTTTCAGGAGCGCGTTGAAGGCCCCGGTCGAGAGCATGTGAACTTCGTCGATGATGTAGACTTTGTAGCGGGCCGAGGCCGCGCGGTAGTGCACAGAGTCGATGATCTCGCGGATATTCGCGACGCCGGTGTTCGAGGCTGCGTCCATTTCGAGCACGTCGACATGGCGGCCCTCCATGATGGCGGTGCAGTGTTCGCAATTGCCGCAGGGTTCGGTCGTGGGGCCGCCCTTTCCGTCCTCGCCGATGCAGTTCATGCCTTTGGCGATGATACGCGCCGTCGTGGTCTTACCTGTGCCGCGAATGCCGGTCATGATGAAGGCCTGGGCGATACGATCCGCCTCGAACGCGTTTTTGAGTGTGCGCACCATGGCATCCTGGCCCACGAGGTCCGCGAAAGTCTCGGGCCGGTATTTCCTGGCAAGAACCTGATAGGCTTGTTCTGTCATGGTGTCCCTCTGGCAAGCGCTGTGAGACTAGTGCGCGCGTTGCGGGGCGTCCAGCGATGGGCTATGAATTCTCAAGGCCTTTGGGCAGGCCGCCGGTCCGTGGAAAGCAGACGCCGCCCTTTTGACAACGACGACACATAGCGGATGGACCCGCGCTCCTGATGTGAACGGACCTTGGAGCGGATTGCGGAGGACACCCGATGACCGAGATTTCTCTCGAAGGCCTCAGACGTGAGGCAAAGATTTTAGGCAAAGCGTATGAGGCCGGGGACCGGCAGGCGCGGCTGCAGGCGCGGCAATGGTTGGGCGACAAGAGTGATTTGCGCCATGCGGATTTCCTCCACGCCGTGGCGCGGGAGCGAGGATTTGAAAGCTGGCCGAGGCTTAAGATTGCGGCCCAGGCGCAGGGTTTGGGGCGCGCGGCAGCGCAGGAGCGGCTCAAACAGGCGCTGTTTTTCGGGCAGAAGGGCTGGATTGAACGGCTGCTGGCCGATCAGCCGGACCTGACCGAAGGGCATTTTACATTGGCCTGCGCGACATATGACATGGCAGCAGTTGAGCAGGCCTTGGCGGAGAGCCCGGATCTGGCGGTCGAAGCGTACGGCCCCAGGCGGCCGATTCTGCATCTGTGTTTTTCGCAGTGGGGGCGGCTCGGATTTGGGCGACCGGCGGAGGCCGTTGCACTGGCGCAGGTGCTTGTCGCGGCAGGGGCGGATGTGAATGACGGGTTTCCGGCGGAACCGGGCGCAGCGCATCTTTTGCCTGCGCTTTACGGAGCTATCGATCACGCGCGGAACCTCGATCTGGCGCGCTGGCTTCTTGAAGCGGGCGCTGATCCCAATGACAACGAGTCGCTCTATCACGCGACCGAGCAGCGAGATCTGAAGGCGCTCGCGCTATTGCTCGAATTCGGCGCACGCGTCGAAGGTACCAACGCGCCATTTCGGGCGATGGATTTTGACGACACCCGCGCGGTAGAGATGCTCCTCGATGGCGGGTGGGACCCCAATGAGGGCGTGTCGGATCATCCGAGCGGTCCTGCCGCGGTTGGACTGTCGGCGATGCATCATGCGGCGCAGCGACTGTGCGGCGCGCCGATGTTCGATCTCTTGGTGGCGCGCGGTGCGCGCCTCGATACGCGGCGCAATGGGTTGGGGGCCTATGCGGTCGCAAAGCTCTACGGCAATGACGAGGGGGCAGGGGCTCTGGAACGGCTTGGGGCACCAACCGACATACCGCCCATGCTGGGTAGGCTTGTGGCGGGTGACGGACCGATTGATCCCGCGCATTTGCCGGAAGAAGCGCGCAGTCTCGCCTGCGATCTCGCTGGAATCACCGAGGCCTTGCCCAGGTTGAAGACGTTTATCGGCGCGGGTTTGGAATGGGACCGGCCCGACCGGAGCGGCCTGACGCCGGTTCAGGCGGCGGGTTGGTGGGGCCTGCCTGAGAACATGGCATTCTTCCTGACTATGAAGCCCGATCTGTCTCATGTGAACGGCTATGGTGGGACGCTTCTCTCAACAATCATCCATGGGTCCGAGAATGCGCCAGAGGTGGCGAACCAGGACCATGTGGCCTGTCTGGAGATGGCCTTGAAAGAAGGCGTGGCGTTGCCGGAGCCGGCCATTCGCCATGCCGGGCGTGAGGATGTGCTGGCTTGTCTTCAGGACTGGGCTGAGCGGCATCCGGGGCAGGTTGTCACCCATGGGATAGCCTGAGGGGAGAAGACTTTTGGAAATAGTCTTGGCGGGTCGGCGGTCGTCCCACCCGACCACCCCTGCCCGCCGACCCGCCGGTAAAGGCGGAGGGGTTCGGCGCGGAAGGTTTGTCCGGTGATTGGTGTTGGTGGTTGCCCCTCTCGGGATCGTCTTGCCGACGACCCTGTCGGGGGTGCCGACAAAGATCCTGCGGATTTTTTTGGCGGGGTGAGAGATTGAATACGACCCGTACGGGGCTCGTTACGGCTGCTTCCTTCCGGACCTGACCGGGTTGGCGAGGCGCACGCCCGCACCAACCTCTCGACTCGTCATTTATGCCCGCTACTGCTCGGGTGCAAGCATCGAGCTTGCGCTGCCCTTGCCGTTTGTCCTTGAGCGTGCGACCTGCGCGGGGTCAAAGAGGGTGACAGGATGCGCAACGCAGAAGACGTAACTTTTGGGGGATCGGCCTTAGACAGGGCGGCACATCTGCGTGGATTGGCCGAGCTTCCTCCCGGGGAATGCATCATTTTGTGGCGAGGGAAGCCCGCATTGGATGTAGATGGCGCCCTTGTCCGCGTAGCGCGAGATCACAAGATCACCGCGCAGTGTCCGCCGCCGATCTTACTTGGACGGCAAGAGGACGGGATGATCCTCGAAGCGCTGGACCTCTCTGCTTGGGTACCTGATGGGCTCGATGCGTCGCAGCTGGGAGGCTTCGTCGATACCACATTACAGACACATCCAGACCTGCCTGGGGCGGAGTTTACCGAACTGCGCGGCGCGATGACCGGGCTTACGCCACGCGACGCCGAACTTGCCGCCACGGCTCGAGCGCTGTTCGAATGGCATCGTATCCACGGGTTCTGCGCCTATTGCGGCGACAAATCCGTGATGGCGCAGCGCGGCTGGCAACGGGATTGCCCGTCATGCAAACGCCACCACTTTCCGCGTACTGACCCAGTTGTTATCATGCTGATATTGCATGGTAATTCGGTCCTTCTGGGTCGCTCTCCCGGCTGGCCACCGGGCATGTATTCCTTGCTCGCAGGCTTTGTCGAACCAGGTGAAACGCTTGAGGCCGCGGTGCGACGCGAGACCTTTGAAGAAGCGGGTGTAGAGGTTGGCGAGGTGGGCTACCTAGCTTCGCAACCTTGGCCTTTCCCGGCATCGCTAATGTTCGGTTGCATTGGACAGGCCAAAACGACCGAGATCAAACTGGACCCAGTGGAACTAGAGGACGCGCGCTGGGCCACGCGTGAAGAGGTCATTGAGGCCATGGCAGGGCGACACCCGGAAATCGCGGCGGCTCGAAAAGGGGCCATAGCCCACTTTTTGCTGTCCCGCTGGGTGGCCGACCGCTTGGATTGACTGTATCTCCGGCGGCAAGGCACACGTGTCATTAACCAAAGGTGCTGCATCACAATGAGAGACACGAGGGGGCAAGCATGAGATTTTCGACACGTGAGGATATCGCCCTCCCGATCGACGTTGTGTTCAAAGAGATGACGAATTTTGACGCGATGGAGCGGCGCGCCTTGCGGCGAGGGGCCGATGTGAATCGGTCCGACCCTCCCACAGGTCCTGGTAAGGGAAGCACTTGGGAGATCGCGTTCAGTTTCCGAGGGCGCCGGCGGGAATGCCATTCCGAAGTGACAGGCTTTGATGCGCCGAACGCGATGGTCGTGGCGTCGCAAGTAGGCGGAATTTCAGGTCACCTTACGCTCGAATTCATCGTGCTCAATCCTAAGAAAACCAGGGTCAAGACCGCAATCGACCTTAAACCGAACACGCTATCTGCGCGCTTACTCATTCAATCATTGAAGCTGGCCAAGTCATCGCTGGAAAAGCGTTTTAAGAGCGGGATCGCAAATTTTGCGAGACAGATGGAAGACGACCACCGCGGCACCAGGCCCGGCGACACCCTGGCCTAGTTGTCCCTCTTCGGATCCGCCGGATACGTGCCAAGCACCTTCATATATTGAGTGAAGAAACCCAACTCCTCAAAAGCCAGTTTGAGACTGTCATCCCCAGGATGGGCCTCGACATCCGCATAAAATTGAGTGGCAGTGAAGTGCCCGCCGACCATGTAGCTTTCTAGTTTGGTCATGTTGATGCCGGTGGTCGCAAAGCCACCCATCGCCTTGTAGAGCGCCGCCGGGATGTTCCGGACTTGGAAGACAAAAGTAGTAATCATGCGATCCGACCGGCGCGTCATGTCCGCATAGGGCGCCATCAGCAGAAAGCGTGTGGTGTTGTTGGCGTGGTTTTCGATCCGCTCAGCCAGCGGAGTGAGGCCGTAAATCTCGCCAGCCAGCGAGGATGCAAGGGCCGCTCTGGACTTGTCGCCCCTCTCGGCGACCTCCATGGCGGCGCGCGCGTTGTCCGACGACACCCGCGCAGCAATCTCATGCTCTTCAAGAAACTTGGAACATTGCGGCAGAATTACCAGATGCCCATGGGCCTCTTTGACATCGTTCAACGTCGAGCCAGGGACGCCGAGCAGGCTGATTTCCACCTTCACAAAGGTTTCGGCGATAATGTGAAGACCGCTTTCCGGCAACAGCCGATGGATGTCGGCGACGCGGCCGTAGGTGGTGTTTTCCACCGGCACAATGGCCAGCTCTGCGTCACCGCACTTAACGGCGGCGATGACATCCTCAAACGTGGCACAAGGCAAAGGATCGTGGCCGGGCCGCACAGAAAGGCATGCCTGGTGCCCGTAAGCGCCAAGTTCACCCTGAAAGGCAATCTTCTTTGACTTCGTTTCGGCCATGATGCGCCACAGGTTGGGGCCGCGGGTGCTGACCGCAGCAAGTTTGCTAAGTGATACCCACAGGTCACGCGGCGTCTATTTGCGCGGACAGGGCGTTTCGTCGCGCCTCCTACACCTTGTGGGGGGCCGCGCAAAGGCTGTACACCGACTCACGAAAATATCACACGACGGGATGCGTCATGGTCGACACAATGATCGCCACCAAGGTAACGGCAGCACTTTGTGGAACGCTTTTGGTATTCCTCCTCGGCAGCTGGGCTGCCGAAGAGATTTATCACATGGGCGGCCACGGTCATGGGGACCACCATGAGCAAGCCTACTCCATCGAAGTTCCAGATGCCGACCACGGCGGCGAAGTAGAAGAAGGACCCTCCGTCGAGGAACTTCTGGCGAGCGCCGACGTAGCCAAGGGCGAAAAGGTCTTTAACAAGTGCCGCGCTTGCCACCAACTCGAAGCTGGTGCCAACGGTACAGGTCCGCATCTTTATGCTCTCGTTGGTCGCGCGGTAGAAAGCGTTGATGGCTTTGGCTATTCTGGCGCGCTCTCGGCCGCTACAGACGCATGGACGCCCGAGGCGCTGTATGGCTTCCTAGAAAGCCCCAAGGGCTACGCACCCGGTACGTCCATGAGCTTTAACGGCCTCGCAAAACCTGCAGACCGTGCAAACCTCATCGCATACCTCGAGACGATCGGCGGCTAAGTCGGCTCTAATCGCTTAAACTCTGTGCACCCTGCCTGAACCGGCGGGGTGTTGCGTTTTTGGGCACTCACCGAGCGGTCACATAACGGTCAGGTAGGCTTCAGACGCATTGAATATTCGACAATGCGGGAATTACGTTATTTTGTGTCGGAGAAACGACCTGACGCGAAAGAGGATGCCGAACATGCGCCAGCCACACCCTAGCCGTACCGCCCGGGCGAAAGCCGCCTCGAGAACAGATATGCAAGGCGTCTGGTGGAAGGCAGGGCTCATAGGATTGGGGCTGATCGCGGCGGCAGGCTTCGCACGGGCCGAAAGCCACGAGAACATCACCGTCACCCACGGCTACAATTTCTACGGCGAATTGGCCTATCCGGACCCCAATTTCCAGCATCTCAATTACGTTAATCCTGACGCGCCCAAGGGTGGCGAGATCAGTATCTGGTCGCAGGGGACTTTCGACAGCTTCAACCCGTATACGCTGCTCGGCAATAACGCCGCGCTCTCCAGTATCGGTGACGAGGACGTGCTGACGACATTCTCTGACGATCCGACGTCCTCCTACTGCTTCTTGTGCGAAACGATGGAGTATCCGGACGACCTCAGCTGGGTAATCTTCAACCTGCGCCCCGAGGTCACATTCTCGGATGGGCGTCCCATGACCGCCGAGGACATAGAATTCGCGTTCAATTCCTTCATGGCAGACGGTCTGCCCAGCTTCCGCCAGGCGTTTGGATCCTTCATCGACAGCGTCGAGGTGCTAGGGCCCCATCGCATCAAGTATAATTTCAACGCGGAAAGCCCCGAACGCGATCGCATCGGCCTTGCGGGCATCATCGGGCCGCTCCACCGCGACTGGTACGAGCAGAATGAGGCCTCAATCGATCAGACTCGTAACGAGCCGCACCCGGGCACCGGCGCCTACGTTCTCGAGAGCTTCGATTTCTCGCGTCAGGTGATTTACGCCCGAAATCCTGACTACTGGGGCAATGACCTCAACATTAACAAAGGCCGCCAGAACTTTGATCGCATCCGGATCGAGTATTTCGGCGACAGCACCGCGGCGCTGGAGGCTTTCAAGGCCGGCGAATACACGTTCCGTACCGAAAACACCTCGCGCATCTGGGCCACGGGATACGATTTCCCCGCCATCGAAGACGGCTTCGTTGTGCGTGAAGAGCTTGACGATGGCTCCCTCGGCCGGATGCAGAGCTTTATCTTCAACCTCCGCCTCGAAAAGTTTCAGGACATCCGCGTGCGCGAAGCGATCCGTTTGATGTTCAATTTCAAGTGGTCGAATGAATCGCTCTTCTTCGGCCTCTACGACCGGCCTTCCAGCTTCTGGGAATTCTCCGGCAACGCATCCTCCGGGATGCCGAGCGACGGCGAGACCGCGATCTTGCAGCCTCTTGTGGATGACGGGCTACTCGACGCATCGATCCTGACGGAAGAAGCCATCGTGCCGCCAACGTCCGGCGAGCGTCAGTTCGATCGCCGCAATGCCCGCGCCGCGCAGGCGCTCTTGGACGCGGCAGGTTGGATCCCGAACCCCGACAACAACGGTCTGCGGGAAAAGGATGGCGTGGTGCTCAGCGTGGCCTTCCTCGAAAGCTCTCCCGCGTTTGACCGGATCATCAATCCTTACGTGGAAAACCTGCGCAATATCGGCATCGACGCGTCCCTCGAACGGGTTGATCCCGCGCAGGAACAGGAACGCACCCGCAGCTTTGATTTCGACATGACCACACAGGGCTGGTCGCTGGGCTACGAGCCCTCCACCGGCCTTAAACAGTGGTTCGACAGCGAATTGCGCGACGACACGTCCCGAAACCTGGCGGGTGTCGCAGACCCGGCCGTGGACCGTCTGATCGACGTGGTGGTGGCATCTGAGACCAAGGCCGATCTGGAAACCTCAGTACAGGCGCTCGACCGCGTGCTGCGCTCGCTCAAATTCAATGTCCCGCAGTGGCAGAACACGAAACACTGGGTCGCCTACTGGGATCAGTACGATTATCCCAAGCCGCTGCCGCCGCTCGCGCTCGGACAGCTGGACTTCTGGTGGTATGACGCCGAAAAGGCCCAAGCGCTGCGCGACGCAGGCGCGTTGAACTAAACGGTCCCCACCCATGAGCGCCTATATCCTCCGACGACTGCTCTTGGTGATCCCCACGCTTTTTGGCGTGATGCTCATCAACTTTGCACTCGTCCAATTCGTCCCCGGCGGACCGGTAGAACAGGTGCTCGCACAGCTCGAAGGCGAGGGCGACGTCCTCGCCGGCTTTACCGGCAACGATGACCCCATCGATGCAGGCCAGGAAAGCGAATATGCCGGATCGCGCGGCCTGCCGCAGGAGTTTATCGACGAACTGGAACGCGAGTTTGGCCTCGATAAACCACCCTTCGAACGGTTCGTCCTGATGATGGGCAATTACATCCGCTTCGATTTTGGAGAGAGCTATTTCCGCGATATCGAGGTGCTTGATCTGGTCGCCGAGAAACTGCCTGTGTCGATCTCGCTGGGGCTATGGTCCACGCTCCTGATCTACCTTGTGTCGATCCCGCTGGGCATTCGCAAGGCCGTCCACGACGGCAGCCCCTTCGACACCTGGACGTCCGGGGCGATCATCGTCGGCTATGCTATCCCCGGTTTCCTCTTCGCGGTGCTCTTGATCGTCGTTTTTGCCGGCGGTTCATACTTCCAGATCTTCCCCCTGAGGGGCCTGACATCTGACAATTTCGACGAACTCAGCGCCCTGGGCAAAGTGGCTGACTACTTCTGGCACATCACGTTGCCGGTGATCGCATCCTCGATCTCGGGCTTCGCGACGCTCACGCTGCTGACCAAGAACTCCTTCCTCGACGAGATCAACAAGCAATACGTGATCACCGCCAAGGCCAAGGGCCTGAGTGAGAGCAAGGTCCTCTACGGCCACGTCTTCCGCAACGCGATGCTCATCGTGATCTCCGGTTTCCCGGCGCTCTTCGTCGGGATTTTCTTCGGGTCCTCGCTGATTATTGAGACGCTCTTCTCCCTCGACGGGCTGGGACGCCTGGGCTTCGAGGCGGCACTCGAACGTGACTATCCGGTGATTTTCGGCACCCTCTTTGCCTTTGGCATCGTGGGGCTCGTCGTCGGCATCATTTCTGACCTGATGTATGTCCTCGTGGACCCCCGCATCGATTTCGAGAGGCGCGGCTGATGTTCAAGATGACCCCCATTGGCCGCCGCCGCTGGCAGAACTTCCGCGCAAACAAACGCGCCTACTGGTCGCTGATCATCTTCTCGATCCTCTTCGGCCTGTCGCTCTGCGCTGAATTCCTCGCCAACGACAAACCGATCCTCGTGAACTACCGCGGTGAATACCGCATGCCGATTTTCAGCTTTTATTCCGAACAGCAATATGGCGGCGATTTCGCGACCGAGGCGGTCTATCGCGACCCCGAAGTACAGTGCCTGATCAAATCCGGCGGCGTGGCCGATCCGTGTTTTGACGACCCCGAAGGCACGATAGCGCTGATCGAGGCGGGCGATTTCAACGTGGACGGGTTCGAAGAGGGCTGGGCCCTCTGGCCCCCGATCCGGAACTCCTTCGACAACTCCGTTGATCGCCCAGGCGCCGCGCCGCTGCCGCCCAACCGCCAGAACTGGCTGGGCACCGACGATACCAAACGGGACGTCATGGCGCGCGTGATCTACGGGTTCCGGCTCTCCATCGTGTTCACGCTCATGGTGACGACAGCGGCCTCAATCATCGGCATCATCGCGGGGGCCGTGCAGGGGTACTTCGGCGGCTGGATCGATCTAGGTTTCCAGCGGTTCCTCGAAATATTCTCGGCGGTGCCGTCGCTTTATATTATCATCATCCTCTTCGCGATCCTCGGGCGAAGTTTCTGGCTATTGGTGATCCTCAGTATCTTCTTTGGCTGGCCCGCGCTGACAGGCGTAGTGCGGGCGGAATTCCTGCGCGCTCGGAACTTTGAATATGTCCGCGCCGCCCAGGCGCTGGGCGTCTCGAACCGGGTGATCATGTTCCGCCACATGCTGCCCAATGCCATGGTGGCGACGCTGACGCTCTTGCCCTTCATCGTGACGGGAACCATCGGCGCGCTGGCCTCGCTTGATTTCCTGGGCTTTGGCCTGCCGTCGTCGGCACCATCGCTGGGGGAACTTACGCTACAGGCCAAACAGAACCTTCAGGCCCCGTGGCTCGGCTTCACGGCGTTCTTTACCTTCGCGATCATGCTCTCGCTCCTCGTCTTCATTTTTGAAGGCGTGCGCGACGCCTTTGATCCGCGAAAGGTCTTTGTGGTCGGCGGCGCAGTCACCGAAGAAGACGCCGTGGCAGAGCCCGCAAAACGCGCGGCGGCGGAGTAACGACAGCCCATGAAGAACGTCCTAGAAGTCAAAAACCTGCGGGTGTCATTCGGCAACGCCAAGGCCGTGCGCGGCGTCAGCTTTGGCGTCGGCAAGGGTGAGACAGTGGCACTGGTGGGCGAGTCTGGCTCCGGCAAATCGGTGACGGCGCTCTCCACCGTATCCCTGCTGGGTGCCAATGCCACGGTCGAGGGTTCGGTCACCTACAACGACGAAGAGCTCGTCTGCATGTCCGAGCGCGATCTCATGCGGATCCGGGGCAACGACATCAGTTTTATCTTTCAGGAGCCCATGACCTCGCTCAACCCGCTCCACACGCTGGAGCGGCAGTTGACCGAGAGCATCGCCCTCCATCAGGGCGTACAAGGCGACGAGGCACGTGCGCGGGTTTTGGACCTGCTCGAAAAGGTCGGCATTCGCGACGCCGAAAGCCGACTGACGGCTTATCCGCACCAGCTCTCCGGTGGACAACGCCAGCGGGTGATGATCGCCATGGCGCTGGCCAACGGGCCCGAGCTTTTGATCGCGGACGAACCGACGACCGCGCTCGACGTGACCATTCAGGCGCAGATTCTGGAGCTTTTGGCCGAGCTGAAAGAGAGCGAAGGCATGTCGCTCCTTTTCATCACTCACGACCTAACCATCGTGCGCCAGTTTGCCGACCGTGTCTGCGTGATGAAGGACGGCGAAATCGTTGAGGAAGGCGTGACCGCAGAGGTCTTCGGCAACCCGCAGCACCCCTACACGCAAAAGCTCTTGAACGCAGAACCCTCCGGCGAACCAGACCCTGTGCCCGCGAACGCGCCCACCGTGGCCGAAACCGAAAACCTCAAGATCTGGTTCCCGATCCAGAAGGGCTTTCTCAAGCGCACCGTGGGCTATGTGAAGGCCGTCAACGACGCCACGCTCACCGTGCGGGCGGGGGAGACGGTTGGCATCGTGGGCGAATCCGGGTCAGGGAAGACGACGCTCGCACTCGCTATCATGCGGCTCATCCAATCGGAAAACCGGATCGCGTTTCTGGGCCGCGACATTCACCGGTTCAAACAAAAGCAAATGCGCCCGCTCAGGAAAGACATGCAGATCGTCTTTCAGGACCCGTACGGGTCGCTTAGCCCACGCATGTCCGTCGAACAGATCGTGGCCGAGGGGCTAGGGGTTCACGGGACTGAGCCGGGTCGCAAAACCCGCGATCTTGTGGCCGAAATCCTCGACGAGGTCGGTATCGACCCCGCCACCATGGACCGCTACCCGCACGAGTTTTCCGGCGGTCAGCGCCAGCGCATCGCCGTCGCGCGGGCCATGATCCTGCGCCCGAAGCTGGTGGTGCTGGACGAACCCACCTCGGCCCTCGACATGACGGTGCAAAGCCAGATCGTGGACCTGCTCCGCGATCTCCAGAAACGCTATGGGCTGGCCTATCTGTTCATCTCTCACGACCTCAAGGTCGTCCGCGCGCTCAGCCACAAGGTGATGGTGATGAAGCAGGGGGACGTTGTTGAGGCAGGGTCCGTCGAGCAGATCTTTGAGGCGCCGCAGACGGACTACACACGGACGCTGATCTCTGCCGCCTTCGAGCTGACCGACCAAACGGCCTGAAAACCGCCCCGCAGCGCCGCAAATTCCCTTCAAAGGAATTTGGAAGACTTTTTGAAAAAGTCTTGTCGCGCCCTGGGGCAGGCTCCGGTCAGCCAGGTCCCATCATGAAACAGGTATTCCCGCGCGCCTGAAGCCTCCGACAGGCCAGATCCGCGGACTCCCGCGTTAGCCCCGCGAAATTGGCATCAAAGCCCTGCGAGCTACGCACGACCTTGCGCAGGCTGCCATCCAGCGTTGCCATCTCTGCCAGCGCAACCCTCAGCAGCTCTTTCTCAGCCGCATAGCGTGAAGGATAGCGCCCCACATTGATGCCCCAGTGTTTGCCCCCGGACGTGGACGCCCGCGTCACGACAACAGGCCCGGTTTCCACCGGCGGTTGAGGCCGCAGCTTTGGCGTAATCGTTGGTGCCGCCGCAGCGGTCTCGATCACCGCTGGTTCAGCGGTTGCACTCTGCAATGCCTCGAGAATGTCCGCTTCTGCCACCTTCAGTTCCGGCACGATCGCTGTCGCACCCGGTCGTGCTTGCGGTCGCAGGCTCGTCTTCACGGCAGTGACTACACGGATCGTCTTGCCACCCGACGCAGGCACCGCCTGCAGCGACGGCTTCCTCACCGCCACTCGTGTAGGAGCCCGGTCAAAACCCATATCCAAAAGTTCTGCGACCCGCGCGTTCCGCGTTGCCGTAGACCGGCCACCGAAAACTGTCGCGATCACCCGCTCGCTACCGCGTTCGGCAGAAGCGACGAGGTTGAAACCAGCCGCCCGTGTATAGCCGGTCTTGATCCCGTCCGCGCCGCGATAGGCGTTCAGCAGACGGCGGTTCGTGTTCGCCACTTCCTTGACCCCGGCATGGGTCGAGCGGCGCGAGAACAGATTGTAATACTGCGGATAGTCATAGAGCACGTGCCGCCCCAGCGTGGTCATGTCCCGCGCGGTGCTCATGTGCCCGCTCTCGGTTAGCCCATGGGCGTTCTTGAACGTGGTGCGCGTCATGCCCATGGCCTTGGCCGTCCGGTTCATCCGCCGCGCAAAAGCAGCCTCCGATCCCGAAATCGCCTCGCCAATGGCCGTCGCCGCATCGTTGGCGGACTTCACCGCCGCCGCGCGGATCAGGTAGCGAAGCGCGATCTTCTGGCCGCTCCGCAGACCCAGCTTTGATGGCGGTTCGCTCGCCGCATGAGATGAAATCGTCACCTTGGTATCGAGAGAAATCTCGCCCGCTTCCACCGCCTGAAACGCGATGTAGAGCGTCATCATCTTGGTCAGAGACGCGGGATGAAGCCGGGTGTCCGCATTCCGCGAATGCAAGACCTCACCCGATCGCGCGTCAATCACCATGGCCGCATAGGGCGCGGCCACAATAGGTCCCGAAAAGAGAATAAATAGTAGCAAAAGCCCAAGCCGGGCTGCCTGATCCAGACGTTTTTTCACGTCGATGCCTCAATCTGTTATCGACCGTCAGTTGATCCGACGTGCCGTTTCCTGCGCGGATAGGCTAACACAATGATGTTTTTCAGAAAATTAAAATCGGCCGGTGAAATGAGGCAATTTTATGGCGCGACTTTCCGGCACCAATTGGAATATATGCCCGACATGAGCGCGGGTACCACCAGATATTGGGGGCCATGTCGCGCCAGGCCGCGCCCCTAGCGGAGCTGCGTCAGCAGATCGGGCAGTTTCGCGATGTTTTCCAGCCGGTTAAACCGCGTGTCGTCGGCGGGATCCGCGGCGCGCTCCAGCTCCCATTCCAGCTCGAAAGGAACGTGGGTCGCCCAGGCACCCACGGCCAGGGCAGGAAGCACATCCGACTTCATCGAATTGCCGATCATCATAGTCTGCGCCGCGCCCGTGCCCAGACAGCGCGCGTACACCTCCGGGTCCTTTTCGGACACGACATGGACCTCGGCAAAGAGCTCCCCCAACCCAGACGCGGCCAGCTTCTGTTCCTGATGCAGGAGGTCACCCTTGGTGATCAAAAGGAACCGGTACTCACCCGCGAGGCCGCGCAGCGTGTCCTCCACACCGGGCAACAGCTCCATGGGATGGGCCAGCAACTCGCGCCCGTTTTCAATGATCGCGGAAATCACCTGCGCGGGCACCTGATTGTCGCTCACCTCGATGGCAACTTCGATCAGCGACAGCGTGAATCCTTTCACGCCATATCCATAGCGCCCGATATTGCGCCCCTCGGTTTCGAGGAGCCGCTGATGCAAATCCGGTCCCGTGCAATAAGGCGCGAGCAGCTCTTCGGCCCGCGCCTGGGTCATCTGATAAAAAGTTTCATTGTGCCAAAGCGTGTCATCGGCATCGAACGCCAGCGTGGTTAAGCTTTTCGTCGTCAATTTGTGCTTCCCTCGGTGGCGATACGCTTGGGCCTTTTCATGGCAGCCCCTGGCCTTATATAGAAGGGCCAAGCCGCAAGGATTATTTGTGATTCATTCCGTGAAAAATACGCCCTGGACCAGCGCCGAAGGCGATGATGATGGCAGCGATGGTGACATCGGCGTCGTTCTCGAAACGCGCCAAAAAACCAAGCGCCCGCCTCTCTACAAGGTCCTGATTCTGAACGACGATTACACGCCGATGGAATTCGTCGTGATGGTGTTGGAACGCTTCTTTGGCATGACCCACGCGCAGGCCTTCGAACTGATGCTCACCGTGCATAAAAAGGGCGTCGCGGTCGTGGGCGTCTTCTCGCATGAGATCGCGGAAACCAAGGTGGCGCAGGTCATGGACTTTGCCCGCCGCCATCAGCACCCCCTGCAATGTACGATGGAAAAAGAATAGCGTGCGTTTACAGATAGCGTTGGAAGAGGGGCTGGAGATTTCCGGCCCCGTTTTAGTTCGGCACCCCGCGCTCGAAACCGATCTGCGTGGGCTCGATGACTATGACGTTGAGACCCCGGATATCCACGTCGCTGACAAACACGTTGAGGTGAACAAGGACTGGCGCGACTACGCCGCCACCTTCATCACCGCAGCCCGGTCAAAGGACCTGACCCGCGATCTCATTGCCACTGCACCGCCGGGGCTGATCATCGTTGATGGGCAAAAGACCGACGGCATCGACAGCCTCTGGCGCGAATGCCGCAAACGCGCGGATGTCAAAGGCGCGGTGACCAAGTCCCATGGCCGTCTCTTCTGGATGGAAGGTGGCGATTTCAGCGACTGGGAATATCACGAACCCGACGTGCACGGCTTTGCCCTCGCGCCGGGTATCTTCTCCGCCGACGGGATCGATCCGGGCTCCTATGCCTTGGCCGAGGTGCTTCCGGCAGAGCTGTCTGGCCATGTCATCGACCTGGGTGCCGGGTGGGGATACCTCTCCGCCGTAGCCGAGGCCCGTGGCGCCACCCAGATCGATATGGTCGAGGCCAACGCCATGGCGCTAGCCTGTGCTGAGGCGAATACCCAGCACGCTGTTGCGCACTGGGCTGACGCCACGACTTGGCGGCCCGAGGCCAAGGCACAGCACGTGATCATGAACCCACCTTTCCACGAAGGTCGCAAAGGCGCCCCCGAATTGGGGCAGGCCTTCATCGCCAACGCGGCACGCTGCCTCGACGTCAAGGGAACGCTCTGGATGGTCGCAAACCGCCATCTGCCCTATGAAACCACGCTCGCTCAGCACTTTGGCCGCGTTGTGGAGCTTGAAGGCCCACCGGGCACTGGTGGCTTCAAACTCTTCCAAGCCACCCGGCCAAAGCGTTAGACTGGGCGTCACGGGAAAGAATCGGGACAAGCCACCGCCATGTCATTTTCCATTGCGGGTAAAACCGCCATTGTCACGGGTGCCGCGCATGGCGTGGGGCTCGCCATTGGGCAGCACTTCCTCGCCGCCGGGGCCAATGTCGTCTTTGCCGACATCGATGAGGACGGCCTGAAAGAGCAACTCGACGACATCGTATCGGATACGTCCGAGGCGCGCATTTTCGCAGGGGACCTGCGGGAAAAGCTGGCCATTGCAAACCTCGTTTCAGCGACCCTCGACGCTTTTGATCAGATAGACATCCTGGTGAATGCAGCACGTCAGGTGCTGCCGTCGAACCCGCTCGATCCCGACGATGAAAGTACGGCTGCCTGTATCGACCAGAATGTTATGGCCTCGCTCCGCCTCTCGCAGCAGGTCGCCAAACGGATGATCAAGCAGGGCGAAGGGAGCGAGGAACGCACGATCGGCTCTATCGTAAATCTCAGCTCTATTGCCGCGCGCCTGACACAGCCAGAGCTTTTGGCGTACTCTGTATCGTCGGCGGCGCTAGATCAGATGACCCGCAGCCTCGCCGTGGCGCTCGCAGACCACCGCATTCGCGTCAACGCCGTGGCCTTCGGGTCCGTCATGTCGTCCTTCCTTGAGGAAAAGATGGCCGACAACGCTGCATACGGCGACACCATCCGTGAGGTCACGCCGCTCTCGCGCATCGCCTCCGCGCAGGAGGTCGCCGAAGCCGTGCAATTCCTCGCCTCCGACGGCTCCGGTTTCATGACCGGCCAGATCGTCACCGTCGATGGCGGCCGCACGCTGATCGACCCGGTCTCAGTCCCGGCGCATTAGGCCTCACAAATTTCACCGGCGCTTGAGCCAGATCAAGGATTTGTCCGACTGGAAACGTCAATCTGTCCCTGATAGTGTAAACCTGAGGAGACACTTCAGATGACCGAAATGTTTGACGACCGTAAAGTCCAGGCAGCTGCTTGGTTCCGCACACTTCGCGACCAAATCGTCGCCGCCTTCGAGCATCTCGAAGACACCCAGACCACTGGCCCCTTCGCCGACCAGCCCCCCGGCCGCTTTGAGGTCACCGAGACCAAGCGCACCTCGGACGACGGCTCCGACGCCGGCGGCGGGCTGATGAGCGTCATGCGCGGCGGCCGCGTCTTCGAAAAGGTCGGCGTCAACGTCTCCGAGGTCTACGGCACACTGGCCCCCCGCGCGCAGGCAGCCATGGCCGCCCGCAAAGGCATCCCCGGCATGGCCGAAGACCCCCGCTTCTGGGCCTCCGGCATCTCGCTCGTCGCCCATATGCAAAACCCGCACACGCCGTCCGTCCATATGAACACCCGCATGTTCTGGACACCCCACGCCTGGTGGTTCGGCGGCGGGTCTGACCTGAACCCCTGCATCGAATACGCCGAGGACACCGCTGATTTTCACCGCGTGCTAAAAGAGCACTGCGACCCCCACGGCACCGACATCTATCCCAAATACAAAGACTGGGCCGATGAATACTTCTTCGTCCCCCATCGCGGCCGCGCCCGCGGCGTCGGCGGCATCTTCTTCGATGACCGCAACACCGGCGATTGGGAGGCTGACTTTGCCCTGACCCAGGACGTGGGTCGCGCATTCCTACCCGCCTATCTGCCGCAGGTCGAAAAGCACCGCGATCAGGAATGGAGCGACGCCGACAAGGACACCCAGCTCACCCACCGCGGCCTCTATGCCGAATACAACCTCGTCTACGACCGGGGCACCAAATTCGGGTTAGAGACCGGCCACGACGCAAACGCCGTCCTCATGAGCCTCCCCCCGCTGGCGAAGTGGGTTTGAAGTAGGGGGCTGAACGGCCTGTTTGGTCTGTTGATGGCGAAATCCGCCGCGCAGCGAATGCGTGCTTTGAGCCCATACTCCCAGTTTTGCCTTACTCTCCAATGCAGACTAACAGTTGCTAACAGACATTGGTGCGTTTACGAGCAGTCCGCTGATGGCCTCTTTCTTTCTGTCGAAAGATGCTAGGGTTGGAGCATGAAAGGATCGACTGTCGTTTTTGCTCGCACACTTGCCGAAGCCGCCGGTTATGAACTGTGCGACGATGGCGCGATGCGATTAGGCGGGCAAGTCGTACATCGAATTCAGCAAACAGCGGATGGGTTTGTCCCGCATGCCGATTATGTCGCGCTGTTCGATTGGCTTAGCCGCAATGTCGAAGACTTGCCGGGTCTGGTCTTCAACTATGGCAAAAGGATCAACCTAGATGCAGTTGGCGCGTTGGGACTCGCTTTCAAAACTGCGCCTCGCCTGCGGGATAGTCTGAAGCGGTTTGAACGATACGGCCGACTTGTGACCAACAGCATGGAATATCGGTTGATCGAAAACGGTGATGAGGCGGTCTTCCAGTTGGAGAACGATTTTCCCGAAGGCCGAGCGGCAGACCTCCGCATTGAAGGGGGGGTGGCCGGATTTCGCATGAGCATGGAACGTTTCGTGGGGCCGTCCCTTGCGTTGAAGGAGATTAGATTTCGCCATCCATGTCGGGGCGAAGCGAAGCGGTATGCTGATTTCTTTGGTTGCCCCACTCGGTTCGACGCACATGAGGACGCCATAGTTTTTGCGCCGGGAACGCTGGACCTTCCCAATCAACTCGGCGATCCGGCCGTGTCGGACTTCATAATCGCCCATCTGGAAACCGCGCTGGCGGCGTTGGAACCGAAGGACACGCTAGAGGCAAAGTTGCACCGGCACCTTTCGCGCGCGCTCAGCACAGGGGTTCCTCCGGCAGCCGAAGCCGCACATGAGCTTGGAATGAGCGAACGCACCTTTTACCGCCGCCTGTCTTCGTCTGGGCTCACCTATCAAAGGGTTGTGCAGCAGGTGCAAAAGGGACTGGCAGAAGAGCTCTTGTCCGGCAACGCGTGTTCTATTGCCGAGGTGGCGTTCCTCACCGGGTTTTCGGAGCAAGCAACCTTCAGCCGGGCCTTCAAGCGATGGGTCGGCACACCACCTGCTAGTTTCAGGCGGCAATCGCAGGTTGCTTGAGCGGGTTGTCCCGCACCTTTGGCAGACTTGGCCAAGCCGATGGCAGAGCCGGCCAATACGACCAAATCCGCTCAGTCTAAATCCCACTCCGACACGACCAGAGGTCCGAAGACCTTGGTGAAACCGGAGATATGAGAAATGTCACAGAAGTGGATCAGCAACTTTACGAGAGAGATCAAAAGGCCATCGTGCTGCGCAATCATGGGCGCTGTGTTTGCGGCTCTTTTCCTAAGTGTCAGCTTGAGAGCTGCGGAGGCCCAACAGGTTCTCGAGCTGCCCGGCGATACGATCGCGCGGCCTGCCGAAGAACCGGTTCCTTCTCTCATCGCAGACCCAGACTTGCTCGCTGCATTTGTCGACACGCATTTCGGAGGCCAGTTTGAGGAAGAGAACATCGCGGGCGGCGCGTTTGTTGCGATCCGGGACGGTGAAGTCCTGTTTACGCGCGCCTATGGCGTCTCTGATATCGAAACCGATGCAGCCGTCGACATCGAAACGTCGATGTTCCACGTGGCCTCGATCTCGAAGACTTTTCTCGGCACCGCCATCATGCGGCTGGTTGATCAAGGCGTTGTGTCGCTTGACGACGAACTTGCTGAAATTGCCCCATCGCTTGGTCTCGACGCATTCATTCGCTTCCCTGGGCGTCCCGTAACCTTGCGCGATATCCTGACCCATCGAAGCGGTTTTCGCGACATCCTCATGAACGGGACCGCACCGGACGCTGAATCGTGGGAGCGGGTCCGGGATGCCATTCCCCGCTACCTAGAACCTCAAGCGGTTCCGGCCGGCACATACTACTACTATTGCAACATCTGCATCTCGATGGCCGCCGTTGTGATCGAAGATCAAACCGGCTTGGCTTACGAGGAATACCTCCAACAGGAAGTCTTTGACCCGCTCGGCATGGACTTCGCGACGCTGCTCATTCCCGGAAATCCACGCGCCGCTGCGTTCGCTGATTACCTTGTGACGCCTTACATCTTTGAGGAAGAAACGGGCGCGTTCGAAGCGCAAGATCTATTCATCCGGAATGTGTATCCGGCGAGCTCCGTTGCGGCCTCCGCCGAGGCGATGGGAAACTACATGGCGATGCATTTGAGCGAAGGCGCGGTTGACGGCCAAGCCTTCCTAACCGAGGCGTCGGCGCATGAAATGCACAGCCACCAAGGCAGCAATCACGAGCTGATCCCCGGCTATCGGATCAGCTTCAAAGAGGGGCAGCGCAACGGTGTGGTCTATTACGGTCATTCCGGGGACTACCGCGGCAATGACTCCACCATGATGTTTCTGCCCGACTACGACTTCGGCTTCTTCGTGACCTACACCGGCGACAACGACACGTTTTATCGGGAGTTCATCAACCTTCTGTTCGACGAAGCCTTCCCGCGCCAAACCGAGGAAGTCGCGGTCCTGAACCTGTCTGCAAACGACCTAGAGGCGTACGCGGGGACCTACACAAACTTTCGCTACGACGAAGCTACTCCTATGCAGGTGGTGTTCCCTCTAATGGGGCAATTCGAGGTTGAAGCGCGAGAAGATGGTCGAATTGCGCTCTCTTCGCCATCGTTCTTCTTTTCTGGTGGCACGGCCATCTACGCACCCGTGTCCGAGACACTGTTTCGCCGGGTCGGTCAGGAAGGCGATGGCGGAATACCCGATCTGTTGGTCGACTATTTGGTATTCCACGCAGAGGAGAACGGAGAATTCGTCGCGCTTTCCACGAGTGTGCAGAACCACTCGATCACCCTCACGCGCATTCCATTTTGGAAGTCCACGTCGAACTTCATGGTTCTAATGGCATTTGCGGCAGGGGGTATGCTTCTCATCGTATTAACGACGCTTTCAGTCGCGATGTACCGCGCGCTTCGTAGGAGTAAGCCGCAGGCAAGCACCACAAACCCTCACGGCACCGTAATTCGCAACCCACTTGTGTTGTCGATCACTGGCGCTGCTTTGCTTGGTTTGACCTTCCTGGCTGGTTTCTTCTACGTGCTTTTCACAACCCGCCCAATCAATCTCAGCTACGGGCTGGATGACCTGGGCCTGAACCCTTTCTTCATTCTGCCGGTCTTGTCGGCTGTACTCACGGTGAGTGGTGCTGCGTTTCTGATAAGTGCGTGGGCTGGCAAGACAGAGCACTCCATCACTCGGGTTGCAGGCACCCTTGCTCTACTCCCACTGCTCGCATGGTGTTTCATAATGTGGAACGGAAATCTGCTGACATACTATCTTTGATCGAGCGCGAGATCATGAGTGTCCTAGGGCAGCAAAGAGGATTGGTGATGGGTAAGGCGCTGCGCTGGTACAGTGACAGTGGAGCCGGGTATTTTGGTTCCTTTCAACCTCCAATTCTTCTGCTAGTGCTCCTGCGGTTTGAAGGTTCATACAAAGTCCTCACCGGCATCTGGGGTCTTTTGCTGTGATTACGAAGCACGGAAAGGGGACCTTCGGACCGGCAAGCAGAGTGACAGCTTTGTCCGCATAGCGGTCCTTCGCGTAATGGGTAAGCAATCGTTCTCAGGCCGCTCTAAAAGAGTGTAATACGTCCATTAAGCCAGCGACGCTCAAACATCCCAAACACTAACGCCCGTTAATACTCTTATGTCCCGTGTACATACGGGTTCTGTACGCATTCCATACGCTTTCCATACAGGGTATGGCAGCTGCCATACACGGCGTACTGTGGTCATTTTTGCTGCAAAGGCGTCAGGCGCTGCGCACCGTGTCGATCATCAGCTGCACGTTTTCGGGGTCCGCGTCCGGGGTGATGCCATGGCCAAGATTAAAGATATGTGGCCCGCCGCGTAGCGCCTCGACGATAGCGCGGGTTTCGTCCACCAGGGCTTGGCCGCCCGTGACCATGTGCGACGACGCCAGGTTCCCCTGAACGCAGCCATCGACCTGCACGTGCTCGGCCGCCCAGGCGGCAGAGACGGAGTTATCCAGCGCCACGCAATCCGCGCCCGTGGCCTTGGCAAATCCGATGTAGCCGTCGCCTGCTTCGCGCGGGAAGGCGATGATCGGGACCTCCGGGTGGCGGGCTTTGAGCGCGGTGATGATCTCGCGCGCGGGTTCCAGCGCGTAGCGGGTAAAGGCCTCGCCCTTGAGCGAGCCCGCCCAGCTGTCAAAGAGCTTGATGACCTCGGCCCCCGCCTCGATCTGCATGGAAAGGTATTCGATGGTCGCCGCCGTGAGCCGTGCCATCAGCGCGTCAAAAACCTCGGGCGATTCTTCCCGCATTTTATGGGCCGGGCCTTGGTCCGGCGTGCCGCGTCCGGCGATCATGTAGGTCGCCACGGTCCACGGTGCGCCCGCGAAACCGATCAGCGTTGTCTCGCTCGGCAGCTCCCGCGACAGGATCCGTACGGTCTCGTAAATCGGGGCAAGGTGGTCGTGGATATCCTCCGCGCCCTTGAGCGCGCTGACGCCTGCCATGTCCTCGATTGTCGACAGACGCGGCCCTTCGCCGGTGACGAACCAGAGGTCCGCACCGAGGGCGTCAGGGATCAGCAGGATGTCTGCGAAGAGGATCGACGCGTCGAACCCATAGCGTCGGATCGGTTGCAGCGTGACCTCGGCCGCGAGGTCCGAGTTGTAGCAGAGCGACAGAAAATCCCCGGCCTCGGCGCGCGTGGCACGGTATTCCGGCAGGTAGCGCCCGGCCTGCCGCATCATCCAGATCGGCGGGGTCGCCTGCGTCTCACCGCGCAGCGCTTTGAGGATCGTTTTGTCGGTCACGGCAACGTCTTTCATGGGGCGGCGGGCCTTTTGCAAGTGTCAACTTTTGATGACACTCTACTTGCCAGCCGTCCACGACGCAATTAGGAACAAGGTATGACGACAAAGCCCCCCCTAAAAATAGGCACAAGAGGCTCCCCCCTCGCGCTCGCGCAGGCTTATGAGACGCGGGGGCGGTTGATGGAGGCTCATGGCCTGCCGGAAGAGGCTTTTGAGATCTGCGTCATCAAGACCACCGGTGATGACCGCGCGTTGATTGACGCAGATATCGCGCTCAAGACCATTGGAAATAAGGGTCTTTTCACCAAGGAAATCGAAGAGGCGATGCTGGCGGGGCGGATCGATATTGCGGTTCATTCCACCAAGGACATGCCCACGGAACAGCCTTACGGGCTGGTGATGGAGACCTTCCTTCCGCGTGAAGATGTGCGGGATGCGTTTGTGACCCTTGATGCGCTGTCGCTGTCCGAACTTCCAAAAGGATCGGTTGTTGGCACGTCGTCGTTGCGCCGTCGCGCGCAGCTTTTGAACAAGAGACCTGACCTGAAACTCGTGGAGTTCCGGGGCAATGTACAAACGCGGCTAAAGAAGCTGCAGGACGGCGTCGCCGCGGGGACCTTCCTTGCCATGGCCGGACTCAACCGCCTGGAAATGGATGACGTGCCGAAAAAACCCGTCCCAGAAGACGAGATGCTCCCGGCCGTGGCGCAGGGCACCATCGGAATCGAGTGTCGCGCAGATGACTCTGCCGCGCGCGAGCTGCTAGCTGCGATCCATCACGGGCCAACGGGCCTTAGACTCGCCGCTGAACGGGCGTTCCTGTACACGCTTGATGGCAGCTGCGAGACGCCGATTGCCGGTCTTGCAGAGCTTGATGGGGACAGCCTGCGCCTGCGCGGTGAAATCCTGCGCCCTGATGGGTCGGAACGTCTCGCGGACGAAATCTCCGGCCCTGCCTCAGACGGTGCGAGCCTTGGAAAGACGCTGGCGGAAACCCTGCTGGGTCGCGCCGACGCTGATTTTTTCGCCTGGCGGGAGCCTGCCTAGCCTGCTGGTAGCACCTTGCCGGGATTCATTAGCCCCTTTGGATCGAGCGCCGATTTGATGGCGGCCATCGCCGTCAGGGCGACCTCGTCCTTGCGCCGCGCCATGGACCCGAGTTTGCTAAGCCCGATCCCGTGTTCGGCGGAAAATGATCCACCCAGCGCCAGGGTGACATCCTCAACAGCCTCTGTGATCGCGGTGTAGAGATCTGGATCCTTGCGCGTCGTGTAGACCGAATAATGCACATTACCGTCGCCCAAGTGGGAAACCATGAAATCCTCGCAACCTGGGTCGATCTCCTGCGCGCGTGCGTTGGCGGCGGCTAGAAAGGCAGGAACCTGATCTACAGGAACGGCGATATCCGTGTCGACAATGGGGCGGTCGTAAAAGGTCAGCTCGGCTGCCATCTCGCGCCGGGACCACATTTCGCCCCGCTGCGCCTCGTTCTGGGCGACGACGGCGTCTGAAATATGGCCTTTCTCCATGGCGTCACCCAGCACCTCTTGCATCAACTCGACCAGGCGCGCGGTACCATCACTACCAACTGCTGCGTCATCGGCGCGGGTTGAGGCCGCTTCGATCAGGATATTGACAGGGTAGGGTGCATCAAACGGTTCGCGGGCGCCGGTGTGTTCGATGTGCCGCGTAATGTAGTTTCGTGGCATGTATTCAAAGGCTTCAACAGCGCTGCCAGTGGCACCCTGAAGGTCATTGAGCAATGGCAGCGTGTCCTCAATCCTCTCAAGGCCGACCATTGCCGTTGCCCGCACCTTTGGCGCTGGAAAGAGGCGTAGAACAGCGGCCGTGATGAACCCCAGTGTTCCCTCGGCCCCGATAAAGAGCTGGCGCAGATTGTAGCCTGTGTTGTCTTTGCGAAGCTCGCTCATGAGATCCATGACGCGGCCATCGGGCAACACGATCTCGAGGCCAAAACACAGCTCACGGGTATTTCCGTAGCGCAAGACGTTCGAACCACCAGCATTGGTGGCCAGTGCGCCTCCGATCATGGCGGAGCCGCGTGCCCCGAAGGTCAGTGGGAAAACCAGATCATGTTCGGCTGCGGCCTGATGGATGTTGTCAAGGATTGCCCCCGCCTCGACCACAGCAATCCGCGACTCTGTATTGACCGAGCGAACCCTGTTCAGTCGGTCGAGCGAAACCATGATAGCGCCGTCTGCGCTGGTGGCACCGGTGAGGCCTGTGTTGCCACCAACCGGAACCATGGGCACGCCAGCTTCGTAGCAGGCCGCCGCGACCGCGCTGACGTGGGCTGTATCGGCAGGCCTGGCGACTGCCAGCGGCGTCCAACTGTATTTGCCCGTCCAATCGCGGGTCCATTTCTCGGTGTCTTTCCCGGTGAGGACGTATTTGTCGCCGATGGCAGAGCGGAGAGTATCGAGGATTTCCATGGCCGAAGAGAAACCCGGCGTCGTATGTCAACGCAAGTCGCAATTGTCGCTTGACCCTGTCCGCGCCAGCCCCTAATCACGCGCCTCGTGGCGCGGTAGCTCAGCTGGTTAGAGCGCTCGACTCATAATCGAGAGGTCGGGAGTTCAAGTCTCCCCCACGCCACCAATTTTCACTTACGCAAAGTTCATGGGCTGCGCGACAGGCAGGGCCCTGGAGCCTTAGTTCAGGCGTGTTCGGACGCGATCGCGCATGGGCGGTCTGCCAAACTGTTCCTTGTAGGCGCGGCTGAAGTGAACCGAGCTCTGGAATCCGCAGGCGGCGGCTACTTCCGGCATAGGAAGGCTGCCACGGGTGACCATCTCGCGCGCGCGGTCGAGGCGCAGCATGCGGTAATACTGGTTTGGGGAGCGGCCGGTGTGGCTTCGGAAAAGCCGTTCCAGCTGGCGTTGGGACAGTTTTGTTTTCTTTGCCAGGTCAGGGATCGATAGCGACTGATCCAGTGACCCACGCATGGCCTCAATCGCCACTTTTAGCGGTGCCGGGAGCCCGTCATTGAGGGGCTGCGCTGCGCCGGCGTTTTGCCCTTGGCTGCCGGGCCGCTGTGCTGGTGCAAGCAGGTAGTCGCGGACGCTTCTGACTAAATCTGCGGCGTGATGTTCGGATAGTAAGTGCAAAGCCATGTCCAAGGCGGCAGCCCCTCCGACGCAGCTCCGGTTGTTGCCGTCCGTTGTGTAGAGCGCGTCTGAGAGCGCGACGCGCGGATATCCTTTTTGGAAGGCCTTGGCATGGCTCGGGGCCACGCAAGCATCCGAATCCAGCAATCCGGCATCGGCCATCGCGAATGCGCCGGTCTCGAGCCCGATCACGAGGTTACCTTGTTTTTCCCAGTAGCGGAGGTGCTTGGCCAAGGGCGCAAAACAGGCCTCCATGGGGTCATCGGAGGTTGAAACCAACACGATTTCGCTTCCGCTTTTCAGTAAGTCGACATCTTCGCTGTTGATTGTGGGTCCCTGACGGCTCGCCACAGGACCGCCTGTGTCCGAGCAGAAATGGAGCGTGTAGCGCTGTTCGGTGGCCAGCGCGTTCAACGCCTGAAAAGCGTCAACAAAATGCATTGTGGCCGTCAGGTTGAACCCCGGCGAGAGGTAAATCGTAACATCCATAGCAATCACTCAATCGAATCTGTCGAAATAAGCCTATGCTACGGCGAAAAACTTTTGAACGCGCCGAAAATCCTCCGTCGCGTTCTTTGGGTCATTTAGGGGGCGGCGCTGCAATTTTGGGCAAACTGCAGCGCTCTGTTGCGATTATGAACGCCCGGCGCCGCCGCCAATGGAAATCGCGACGTTTTTCGTCTGGACGTAGTTCCACAGCGCTTCGCGGCCCTTTTCACGGCCATAGCCCGATTGACCGTAGCCGCCGAAGGGTGTTTCCACGCCACCTGCGTACCACTCGTTGACGAAAATCTGGCCCGCGCGGATCTGCTGCGCGTCGCGCATCCCCTGATCAAGGCTCTGCGTGAAGGTCCCGCCGACGAGGCCGTAAGGTGTGCCGTTGGCGATGGCGATTGCTTCTTCTGGGGTTCGAAACTTCATGACCGACACCACGGGACCAAAGATCTCGTCCTGGGCCACTTCCATATCGGGCGTGACGCCGGTCAGGACGGTAGGCTCCATGAAGCTGCCCGGATTGTTCAGCGGGCGACCACCGGCGGCGATCTGCGCGCCTTCCTTTTGGGCATTGGCCACGAGGCCAACCGCGCGGTCACGCTGTTTGGTCGAAATCATCGCGCCCATATTCGCGCCGAACTCAGGGCGTTCGATACCCGGGCCGACGCTAAGGCTTTTGGCCATTGCGGTGATGTTGTCGACAACCTCGTCATGGCGGTCTTCGTGCACGATGATCCGGCTCATGGCCGAGCAGACCTGCCCGGAATTGAAGTAGATGCCCCAGCGCACATTGCCGGTGAAGGCTGCGATATCGGCGTCGGCGTGAACGATTGCGCCGGATTTACCGCCCAATTCGAGAACGCATGGCGCCAGAATGTCCGCCGCGGCACGCGCGATGGTTCTGCCCGTTGCCACGGATCCGGTGAAGACGATCTGACGGACGTCCGGGTTCGAAGTGAGCGCGGCACCAGCCTCGTGGCCGTAGCCACAGACAATGTTGAGTGTCCCGGCAGGGAAACCCGCAGCCTCTGCGGCGAGGGCATAAATGTAGGAAGAACACGGGCAGATTTCCGAGCTCTTGATGACCACAGTGTTGCCGGTTGCCAGCGCGGCAGAGATTGAACGCGCGGCCATCTCAACCGGGTAGTTCCACGGGATGATCTGACCAGAGACGCCATAGGGTTCGTAAGCGGTGAAGTCGTAATATTTTTGCCCGAGGGGGATGGAGCGACCTTCGACGGTGTCGGCCTGGTTCCCGTAATATTCGAAGTAGCGCGCGGTGCCGCGAATCTCCTGCTTTGCTTCCCAGAGCGGTTTGCCCTGCTCCAACGTCAATAGCTCGGCCACCTCATCGAGGTGCTCAGAGATGTAGCGACCCATGGCTTGCACCATCCGGCCACGTTCGACCGGGCGCATGGCGGTCAGAACACCACTGTCGTGGACACGTTTGGCCGCAGCAACCGCGCGGGCAACGTCCTCGGCGTTGGCCATGGCGTGTTTGGCGAGGTGCTCGCCGGTGCCCGGGTTCGTCACGTCGATCGTGCCTGCCCCGCCATCGACCCACTGACCGTCGATGTAGTTTTGATAGTAGTCTTTCACGGCCATGAGATCCTCCTAGGCGTCGAAGCGGGTCACTACATGGACGCCCGCCACGGCGTAGTCATCCATGCGTTCGAATACGGACTGAACGTCTCCCAGCGCAATCCGGTCCACGATCAGAGGGGTAAGGTCAAGCCGTCCGTCCTCAATCATGGTCAAAAGCGGCGCAAATTCCGAAGCCCCGAGGCCGCGCATCCCGTGCAGCGTCAATTGACGCGCGTAGACCAGTTCAAGAAGCGGCAATGGAACGGTTTCGGCGCTGCCAGTGGGCATCCCTACTTGAATGTGGCGTCCTAACTTGCGCAGGGACCTCAGCGAGGCGTCGAATGTCGCGGCGATGCCCAGGGCATCGATAGATATGTGGGATCCGCCGCCAGTAAATTCATGGATCGCCTCGATCTGGCCGGCGTCCAAGACATGGTCGGCCCCAAGCCGGGTGGCAAAGGCGCGGGCTTCCGACGACGGATCGATGCCGATGACCCGGGCGCCGAGAGCCTTGGCAATGAGCAGGGCGGATAATCCCACGCCGCCGCAGCCATGGATCGTGACCCATTCGCCTTCCTTCAGGGCGGCCCGATCTACCAATGCGCGCCAGGCGGTTGTGACACGGCATCCCATGGCGGCAGCTATCTCGAACGGAATCGCGTCTGGCAGCGGCACGGCGTTGAAATCCGCCGCCCGGATAGGAAGTCGTTGGGCAAATGCCCCCGGTCCGTGGAAGCCGGGGCAGTATTGCTGGGCGCAAATAGTCGGGTTGCCAGCGTGGCAGTCCGGGCAGGACCCACAGGACAGAATGAAGGGTGCCGTCAGGCGCTGGCCCTTTTTCAGGCTGGTGTCCGCCCCGGTCTCGATAACCGTTCCCGCAAACTCGTGACCCATGATATGTGGCAAAGGCGTCGGATCAGCGCCGGTCCACGAATGATGGTCTGATCGGCAGACACCGCATGCGGCGAGTTCGATCACGACACCGTCCGCTGGGCAGACGGGATCGGGCCATTCTTCGATGACCAGGTCGCTCCGTGGACGTTCCATGACGAGGGCTTTCACAGCGACACCGCGATCGTTGAAGGGATGCGCATCATGCGAAACCTATGTCTTCGGCCGTGTCCTGGGCAGCTTTCAGAAACGCTTTGGCGTCGTCGTGGTCGAGGAGCAAGCCTACCCCGTTCCACTGGATGAACATCCGTTGACCATCGCCGCGAAAACCGGTCGTGCCGATGGCGACCTCTGCGCGGCCTTCGAGGCCCGCAACATCGTCGATCACACGCTTAAAGAACACTCGGGTGGCCATAGGCACCTCCCTCCTTGGCAAGCTTTGCGCAGGTTGCGGATTTTCACCCACCGCGTTTAGTCGGATGCGACATGGTTGTGTCGCGTACGCCACCGGCACCGGAGTGATTGGGCTAGAAATTGTCTTTGCGGGTGCGGATTTCAGAGAAAACCTCGGAATCCGTAGCGGACTCCATCCCCAGATGAACACGGATTGCGGGATCACCATAGCGGAGGAAAGGATTCGTGGCGAATTCAGCTCCCATGGTTGTAGGCATCGTCGGTTGCTCCGCCGCGCGGGCTGTATCCACATGTTTGGCGCGAGCTTCGAGCGCAGGGTTTGAGGCGTCCACAGACAGGGCGAACCGTGCGTTCGCTTGAGTGTATTCATGTCCGCCATAGACGACAGTTTTAGGGGGCAGTTTGCGCAGCATTTCCATGCTGGCGTACATCTGGTCATGGGTCCCTTCGAACACGCGCCCGCATCCCATGGCGAATAACGTGTCCCCGGTGAAAATCACGCTTTCGCTCGGCAAGTAGAAGTTGATCATGTCGAGCGTGTGGCCGGGTGTGTGCCAGGCTTCGACCTCGATGTCGCCAAAGTTAAAGCTCTCGCCGCCCTTGACTGAGCGGTCGAAGTTGAAGCTTTTTCCGCCTTCGTACCCAGGACCAGTGACCTTGCAGCCGGTCTTTAAACGCACGTCTTCTAGGCCATCGGTGTGGTCCCAATGCCAATGGGTGATCCAAAGCTCATCGAGCGTCCAGCCCGTATCCTCTAGCGCCTGAAAGACCGCGCCGGGTTCGCCGGCGTCGACGCAGGCGGTCTTGCCGCTGGTATCGTCGTGCACCAACACGCCGTAATTGTCGTTGAGATAGGGGAATTGGTGAAACTGAGCTGGCATATCTGTTCCTCACTGGCGTTGACATTCACCTAACCCCAAGCTTTGCCTCCGTCGAGGGAGGCGCGCATGTCAGGCCAATGGGAATTCTGGATCGATCGGGGCGGAACGTTCACGGATATCGTGGCCAAGGCGCCCGACGGTGAGCTGAAGACGCATAAGTTGCTGTCAGAAAATCCGGAACGCTATGCCGATGCCGCGGTGCAGGGGATCCATGATCTCATCGGAACCTCCGACCTGGCGTCGGACAGCATCGCCGCCGTCAAGATGGGTACTACCGTGGCTACTAACGCCTTGCTGGAGCGCAAAGGGGATCCCGTGCTCTTGCTGATAACCCAAGGTTTCGGCGATCTTCTGCGGCTGGGGTATCAGACCAGGCCCAAGCTATTTGATCTGCATATCAAGCGCCCGTCCTTGATCTATGACCGCGTGGCCGAGGTTGTAGAGCGTCTCGATGCAGATGGGAGGGTCGTGCAGGTACTGGACCTGGCCCAGTCGCGCCATGACCTGCAGGCAGCCTTTGACGACGGCTTGCGAGGTGTCGCCATCGCCCTGATGCACGCCCATGTGAATCCGGTACACGAACAGCAGGTCGCTGAAATCGCGCGTGAAATCGGCTTCACGCAGATCAGCGTCAGCCACGAAGTGTCGCGCTTGGCCAAGCTTGTCGGTCGCGGCGATACCACTGTTGTCGATGCTTACCTGTCGCCGAAACTGCGCCGCTATGTGGATCAGGTGGCGGGCGCGCTGGATGTGGGGCGTGCCACAGGGGCGCTACTATTCATGCAGTCCAACGGCGGCCTCGCCGATGCGGCCCAGTTTCAGGGCAAGGACGCTATCCTGAGCGGCCCAGCTGGCGGCATCGTGGGCATGGTGGAAACCGGTCGCGCGGCGGGATTTGACCATCTCATCGGCTTTGACATGGGCGGGACGTCCACGGATGTCAGCCACTACGCGGGCACCTACGAGCGGACCTTTGAGACCGAGGTAGCAGGCGTTCGCATGCGTGCGCCGATGATGGACATCCACACGGTCGCCGCTGGCGGAGGATCGATCTGCACCTATCGCGACGGCCGTTTTCAGGTTGGCCCCGAAAGCGCGGGCGCTGATCCAGGCCCTGCGGCCTATCGTCGGGGCGGTCCGCTGACTGTTACCGATTGCAACGTGATGTTGGGCAAGCTTAACCCGGACCATTTTCCCGCCGTCTTCGGCCCTAATGGCGACAAGAAACTCGATCTCAAGGCCGTCAAAACGGCCTTTGCCCATCTCGCAGAAGAGGTTGGGATGCGTCCTGAAGAGGTCGCAGAGGGGTTCATCCGTATTGCCGTCGATAATATGGCTAATGCGATTAAGAAAATCTCGGTAGAGCGGGGGCATGATGTGTCCGGCTACACGCTCCAGTGCTTTGGCGGGGCAGGCGGGCAGCATGCTTGCCTCGTTGCGGATGCGCTGGGCATGTCGCGGGTGCTGATCCACCCCTTCGCCGGGGTCCTGTCTGCCTATGGGATGGGGCTGGCGGATATCCGCGCGATCCATGAAGCGCAGCTCGATCTTCCGCTCGCGCAGGGCATCGACGCCGCACAAGAGAAGGTTGCGCAGCTTGGGATTGCGGCCGTGGCTGAAGTCCGCGCGCAAGGTGCCAGCGACGTTTCACAGGAACCCCGCGCGCATCTTCGCTACGAGGGCTCTCATCAGTCGCTGGAGGTGCCCTTCGGTTCCGTCGATGCCATGAAGGACGCCTTTGAGGAGGCGCATCTGGCTCGCTTTGGATTTACCTCTCCCGAACGGGGGCTTGAGTTTGAAATGATCGCTGTGGAGGCCATTGGTGCCACCGGCGAGGCGCCGAGCGCGGTGGTGCCTTCGGGTGACGCAATGCCGGTGGGTGAGGTCGGTGTTTACCTTGGTGAGGACACCTCTGTTCCTCTCTACGATCGCGACACGCTGAATTCAGCCGCTCGGATCGAAGGACCGGCCATCATCAAGGAAGCGACGGGCACCAACATGGTCGAGCCCGGTTGGTCCGCCCGGGTCGACGCCGCGGGTAACCTGATTCTCGAAAAGGCGGCGACGCGCGCAGAAGCGCATGCCAGCACCGAGGCCAACCCGGTCATGTTAGAGGTTATGTCCAACCTCTTCATGTCGGTGGCCGATCAGATGGGCGCGACGCTGGCGAACACCTCGTGGTCCGTGAACATCAAGGAGCGGCTGGATTTCTCCTGCGCCATCTTTGACCGGCAAGGCGATCTTGTCGCCAACGCGCCCCATGTGCCGGTTCATCTGGGGTCGATGTCGGCGGCCATCAAAACGGTGATGGAGGCCTGGCCAGGCGTCGCGGATGGCGATGCGTTCATGTTAAATGCGCCCCACAACGGCGGCACGCATTTGCCGGACGTTACCGTCGTTACGCCCGTCTTTGTGGATGGCAAGCCAGCATTTTGGCTGGGTTCTCGAGGTCATCACGCGGATATCGGTGGTCGCACGCCCGGGTCCGCCCCACCTGACAGCACCGAGATCGCCGAGGAAGGCGTCGTCATCGACAATATGTGCCTCGTCTCTCGTGGACGACTTCTGGAAGAAGAGGCGCGCGAGGTGCTTTCTTCGGGGCGCTACCCATGCCGCAATGTCGATCAGAACATGGCTGACCTAAAGGCCCAGATCGCCGCGAACGAGACGGGTCGCAGGGAGCTCTTAAAGCTCTGCGAACGGCAAGGCGCGGATGTGGTCGAAGCCTATATGGGCCACGTGCAAACCAATGCCGAGGCGGTCGTTCGGGAGGTGATTTCGGGCCTCAAGGACGGCGAGTTCGAGTATCCGATGGATATCGGCCAGACGATCCGCGTGAAGCTGTCGGTGGACCGAGAAAGCCAGGAAGCGGTCGTTGATTTTACGGGCACCTCTGCGCAGCATCGCCTCAACTACAATGCCCCGCTGGCGGTCACGCGGGCCGTTGTGCTCTACTGTTTCCGCACGCTTGTCGGCAAAAACATCCCGCTCAATGAAGGTTGCCTTAAACCGATCCGCATTGTCGTGCCCGAGGGGACGATGCTGAATCCCGCGCCGGGTGCAGCCGTCATCGCGGGCAATACCGAGGTCAGTCAGGCGGCATGCAACGCGCTCTTTGGCGCGCTGGGCGTCATCGCTGGCAGTCAGGCTACGATGAACAATTTTGTCTGGGGGAATGCCGAGTTCCAGAACTACGAAACCATCTGCGGCGGCACGGGGGCAGGCCCGGGGTTCGACGGCTGCGATGCCGTGCAGACGCATATGACGAACACGCTGGCCACTGATCCGGAGATCCTTGAAAAACGTTTCCCCGTGCGGTTGGAGGAATGGCACATTCGGCGTGGGTCTGGCGGTGAAGGTCAGTGGACCGGCGGGGCAGGTTGCCTGCGACGTCTGCGTTTTCTGGATCCGGTGACCGTTACGGTTCTTTGCGGGCACCGGATCGTGCCGCCCTTTGGTAGGGACGGCGCTGAATCAGGATCGACGGGGCGCAACTGGGCGGAACTGCCGGACGGCACCGAGGTTCCACAGCAGGGCAACGATGAAATCGACCTGCCAGCTGGTGCAGTTTACGGGATGGAAACGCCGGGCGGAGGTGGCTGGGGTCGTTAGGTCTAGTAGACGCCGCCGCCCCCGTAGCCTTCGCCATAGGGCACCCAGATCGTTTTGATTTCGGTCGCCTGATCTAGAGCAGCGCGAATTTCCTTGCCACCCCAAGCGTGGGTGCCTTCGTCGATCCAGGTCCGCTTGAGGTTGCCAGCTGACGCCGCTTCGACGCCTGCGCCGAGATTGTGCGGCGCAAAGGACCAGAGCGCGTCGACATTCATATGCTCTGCCAGCGTCTGCGACAGGGCCGCCGGGTCTCCGGTAAGTATGTTGAAAACACCTGCCGGAACGTCGGAGGTCTCAAGAACCTGCACGAAGTCCAGCGCGGCAAGCGGATAGGGATAGGATGCAGTTGCTACTACGGAATTCCCCATGGCGAGTGCCGCCGCAGAGGGCGCAACGAGGCCGAGCAGGGGCAATTCGTCCCCTGTGACGATCCCAATGGTGCCCACAGCCTCCCGCATGGCAAGCGCCACGCCGCGCATGGGGACGGGTTTCGCTGCACCGTCGAGCTTGTCAGCCCAGGCGGCAGCCGTGAAAAGCGCTTGGACAGCGGCCTCGACCTCCGCCGCGCCACTGCGTTTTCCGGTCATCGCGTTGATGCGTTTGGCAAATTCTGCTTCGCGAGCTGCAAGGTTCTCACCGACGAAATACAGGATTTGCGCTCGCGCATGGCCCGTGGTCGTCCGCCATTTGGTGGCCGCGGCGGCCTCTACAGCGTTTCGGACGTCCTTGCGATTGCCCTCGGGTGCCTGACCCAAAAGCGCGCCCTTGGGTCCGTACACATTTCGCGAGTATCCAGAGTCCGGGCGGGCCTGTTTGCCGCCGATATAAAGTTTGCCTGTGCGGTCCACGGCGTCGACTGGGCCGCCGGTGCCTGTTGTGGGTGCAATGGGTTTGGCTGGTGCCGCAGCCTGCGCAGGTTTGGTGTAGGCCATCAGCCCTTCCCAACCACCTTCGCGGCCGTAACCGCTTTCCCGCACACCGCCGAAACCGGCGGCTGCGTCAAAGAGGTTTGTGGCGTTTACCCAGACCACGCCTGCGGCGAGCTTGGGCGAGATGTCGAGGGCCAGGTTGACGTTCTCTGTCCAGACCGTGGCTGCCAGCCCGTAGCGCGTATTGTTGGCGATCTGCACGGCCTCGATGGGCGTCCGGAACGTGGTCGAGGCCAGCACTGGGCCAAAGATCTCTTCCTGCATCAACGTGGACGCAGACGACAGTCCAGTGATCAGCGTCGGCGGGTAATAGCAGCCATTGGCCGGCAATGGCCCGGGGGCGTGATAGGTCTCGCCTTCGGTGTTTGCGTCCACCATCGACGTGATGGTCTGCAGCTGCACCGGGTCAACGACGGCCCCGATGTCGATGCTTTTATCGAGGGGATCGCCAACGCGGAGCGTCGCCATCCGGGCGCGCAGTTTCTCATGGAACGCGTCGGCGATGCCTTCCTGAACCAACAGCCGCGATCCCGCGCAGCAGACCTGACCCTGATTGAACCAGATCGCATCCACGAGACCTTCGATGGCTGAATCGATATCGGCATCGTCGAAGACAATGTAAGGAGATTTCCCGCCCAGCTCGAGCGTCAAGGGAATGTGCCGTCCCGCCGTCGCGTTGCGGATGGCCCGCCCGACGGAGGTCGAACCGGTAAAGGCAATCTTGTCGACGTCGGCATCTACCAGCGCGGCCCCTGTTTCGCCGTCACCTGTGACGATGTTGACTACCCCGGCGGGTACACCAGCCTCGCTGCACAACTCAGCAAAAACCATGGCGGTCATCGGGGTGTATTCGGCGGGTTTCAGAACCACCGTGTTGCCCATGGCAATGGCCGGCGCGATTTTCCATGCCAGCATCAGCAGCGGGAAGTTCCAGGGGATGATCTGGCCGCAGACACCCAGCGGGGCGCGATCCGGCAGCTCGTCGCCCATGAGCTGTGCCATGCCCGCGTGATAATAGAAATGCCGGATGGCCAGCGGGATATCGATGTCGCGGCTCTCACGGATAGGTTTGCCGTTGTCTAGGCTTTCCATCACCGCCAGAAGGCGCGCGTTTTTCTGCATCAGCCGGGCGAGGGCGTAGAGAACGCGCGCGCGGGCGTGACCGGATTGCCCGGCCCATTTCGGTTGAGCTTTGCGAGCTGCGGCGACGGCGGCCTTAACTTCATCTGCGGTGGTCTTGGTAACCCCGGCAAGCCGTTCACCCGTGGCGGGGTTCGAGGATGCGAAATCATCGCGCAGCGGCCCCCATTTGCCACCGATATAGGGGCCCGCGATGCCGCCCCGGTCAGCGATCCAGGCCAGCGCCTCTGCCGCGCTTTCGGGGGCTGGACCATACTCCATGCTTTCGAAGATTTCTTTGACGGTCATGGCGTTATCCCATCGGATGCCGGTAACCGGCAGAATATGCACCGGTCACATAGTGTTCGAGTTGCCGTTCGATGTCGCCCAAAAGCGATGAGGCGCCGAAGCGGTAGAGGTCAGGCTGCAGCCAGCGCGTTCCAAGTTCTTCCTTGATCAATGCAAGATATGTCACCGCGTCCTTGGCTTTGGAGATGCCGCCGGCGGGTTTGTATCCCACTCGGTGGCCGGTGCGCGCATGATAGTCGCGGATCGCGCGGATCATGACGAGGCTCACGGGCAGCGTGGCGTTTACGCTTTCCTTGCCGGTCGATGTCTTGATGAAATCGGCGCCTGCCATCATGCAAATCATCGAGGCATGGGCCACGTTGCGGAGCGTGTTCAGCTCCCCCGTTGCGAGGATCGTTTTCATGTGGGCGTCGCCGCAGGCCTCGCGCATGGCGCGGGTTTCGTCGTAGAGCGCCTGCCAGTTTCGGGTCAGCACGTGACGACGCGAGATGACAATATCGATCTCTTTCGCCCCTGCCTCTACGCTCTCCCTGATCTCCTCAAGGCGCAGATGAAGCGGTGAAAGGCCCGCTGGAAATCCGGTGGATACCGCAGCCACCGGGATACCGGAACCTTCCAGCGCCTTCACCGCGGCGGGCACCATGTCGTGGTAGACGCAGACAGCGCCGGTGGTGAGCTGAGGCAGGTCCAAAGCCTCCAGAAGATCCGGTCGCACAGGCTGGCGCGCCTTGGCACAGAGGCGCTGAACACGGCCCTCGGTGTCATCACCGGAAAGAGTGGTCAGGTCGATCATCGTGACGGCTTTGGCGAGCCACGCTGCCTGATACGCTTTCTTCACGGATCGCCGTCCGGGGAGCGTCGCCGCGCGGCGCTCGATGGCGGATGTGTTGGCCTGAATGCCCAGTGCCCAGTCTAGGTCAAGCTCCATCCCGGGGTTGCGGGGTTCAACAGCGGTGGGCAGATGACTGGCTGTTGGGGCCGTGGTTGCGATGGTGTCTGGCATGGGAAAGCCTTGCGAGCGAGTACAGACCCTTTTAACAGGCCCGGAAGGGAGAATACCATGGGCTTTGACCGTTCCGTAAAGATTGCACCGTCCATCCTAAGCGCCGATTTCGCTAATTTCGGGGCGGAGATTGAAGCGGTAGAGGCCCAAGGGGCCGACTGGATCCATGTGGATGTTATGGACGGCCATTTCGTACCGAACATCACTTTTGGACCCACGACCTGCGCGGCGATCCGGCCGCACATCAAGACAGTCATGGACGTCCACCTGATGATTGCGCCTGTTGATCCTTATATCGACGCCTTCGCGCAGGCGGGGGCTGATTTCATCACTGCCCATGTAGAGGCTGGGCCCCACATTCACCGGACCTTGCAGGCTATCCGCGGGGCAGGGGCCAAGGCTGGCGTGGCGCTCAACCCTGGCACGCCAGCCTCCAGCGTCGAAGAACTGCTCGATCTTGTCGACCTTGTCTGCGTGATGACGGTGAACCCCGGCTTTGGCGGGCAGAGCTTTATCGACATGACCGCCAAGGTGCGGGCATTGCGCGAGATGATCGGTGACCGCCCAATTCACATCGAGATCGACGGCGGTGTGTCGCCCAAGACGGCCAAGTCCGTGGTGGATGCTGGGGCCAACGTGCTGGTCGCGGGCTCAGCCGTCTTCAAAGGCGGCTCGGTCAGCGATCCGACCCCTTATGGCGAGAATATTCGCGCAATCCGCGCCTCTTACGCGTGATCTGCACGCCTCCTGCACAAGGTCGGGCTAAGCTGACCTCAAAGGCAAGAGGAACCAAGCAGTGACGAATGCGCGACTTTTATGCGTCGATGACGACCCGGCAATCCGCGATGTGCTCCGCATGGGGCTTGAAAGGGGGGGCTATGCAGTCGAATTGGCCGGGGACGGTCTAGAGGCGTTGGCGAAAGCTCGATCGGGCCGCTTCGATCTCATCGTGCTCGACGTTGGCCTGCCCGAGATGGACGGCATGGAGGTGTGCCGCGCGATTCGACGTGAAAGTCAGGTCCCGATACTGTTTCTGACTGCGCGATCAGACGAGGTGGACCGCGTCGTGGGGCTGGAACTAGGTGCGGACGATTACGTCACCAAACCGTTTTCGCCACGCGAGCTGTCAGCCCGAATTGCGGCAATTCTCAAACGCACAAGGACGGACCCGCTAACCGCAGTTACAAGAGGCGTTCTCAAGGTAGATGCAGAACAACATGTCGTTGAAGTTCGAGGCGCTCGTGTGTCCGTGACGGCCCGCGAAATGGCGATTTTAGCGCGGCTTGTCGCTCGACCAGATCAGGTGCTGAGCCGTGTTCAGCTAACAGACGCAATATACGGTGCACACGTAGCGGTATCGGACCGAACGCTCGACAGCCATTTGCGGAACTTGCGGCACAAATTGCGGGATGCGGGCTGCAGCGATGCCATCGAGACGCTGCATGGCGTGGGCATCCGCATGGGCGCCTGCATGGGAACGACGTAAGGGTGCGGTCACAGATTACACGCAAATGGCGTCCGCCTCTGGCTTTGGTCTTGTTCGGCGCACTCCTCGCCATGGTTTGGTTTTCAGCAGTTGCCGCTTTTGTTCTGCTTCGGTTGCCGGAAGACTGGCGATTAGGCTCTATAGTGTTGCTGGTCGCGGGGATCCTTACGGCGATGACCCTGATCCTGGCTTGGCTTTTGGCGCGGCTAATTTTGCGACCTGTAAGAGCGCTTTCTGCAAAGGCGGTGGATGGCGCGGCTGGCGTGCCGTTGGAACACTATGGCACGGCAGAGCTTGCTGAGATGGGACAGGAAGTGCTGTCCATGGCGAGGCGGCTGGAAAACCGAGCAGAGGATATGCAGAGCTATGCGCAACATATCACCCACGAACTGAAGTCACCGTTGACGACTGTCTCAGCTGCCGCGGAGCTATTGGAAGACACCGACCTGTCTGACGCGGACCGCGTAGTGCTCGCGCAGCGCGTGGCGGCGGCTGCCGCGCGCATGCGCGCCCTTTTGGACGCCCTGCAAGCGCTCGCACAAGCAGGGCAACTCCAAGCTAGAGAGCACATGAACCTGTCAGCGGTTTTTGACAGTGCCGCCCAGCGGGAGGGCCTGCTGTGCCGCTGTGACGGTGAGATTTCTGCATGTATTTCTCCGTTTGTCGCTGAGGCTGTTTTCACGCATCTGGCGCAGAACGCAGCACAGCATGGGGCGAGTTTGATCTCGCTCTACACACGCGGCCAGTATGTCTTTGTCGAAGACGACGGAAATGGAATTTCAGCCGGTAATGCGGAACGCATCTTTGATCCATTTTTCACCACGCAGCGTGACTATGGTGGGACGGGGATGGGCTTGGCCATCGTGCAAAGAATGCTCCGAGCCAATGGTGGAGACATCGCATTTTCGCCCGCTCAAAGTGGCGCACGGTTTCGCGTGTCTTTTCCCCGATAGCTTGGCCGTAGCTGAGCACAAATCTATGCTCACAGAACTTTGACGAGCGATCCGACCGGTGCTTGCGCTTTAGCCTTCACGCCCCACGGCAGTATATTTTTCGAAGCCGGCCTCGCGGACCTCAGGTCCTCGATACACGTTGCGCAAGTCCGCCATTTTTGGCTGTGACATGAGCGAGGCCAACCGGGATAGATCCAGCGCGCGGAATTCGTTCCATTCCGTGAGTATGACCAAGGCGTCCGCATCCGCTGCTGCCTCGTAGGCGTCATCGCACCAGATTGCGTTTGGCAAAAGATCTTCGCCCTCGCGCCGGCCTTGTGGGTCTACCACGCGAACTGTGGCACCGGCACCCACCAAGGCAGGGACAATTGCGAGCGAAGGCGCATCACGCATGTCATCGGTGTTTGGTTTGAAGGTCACCCCAAGGACCGCAATAGTCGCGCCGTTGAGTTTGTCGTCGCAGAGCTCCGCGATCTTGTCGATCATCCGGCGCTTGACCTCTTCGTTGATCTTAATAACTGCTTCGGTGATCTGCATCGGCAGGCCATGATCCTGACCGATGCGTGCTAAAGCCTTGGTATCCTTAGGGAAGCATGATCCGCCATAACCGGGACCCGCGTGCAGGAACTTGTTCCCGATGCGTCCGTCCAGTCCCATACCCTTGGAAACAGCCTTCACGTCCGCGCCAGTCCGCTCGCACAGTGCCGCGATCTCGTTAATGAAGGTGATCTTTGTCGCAAGGAACGCGTTGGCCGCGTACTTGATCATTTCGGCGCTTTCGAGATCAGTGGTCACGATCGGAAAATCGCGCAAGAACAGCGGGCGATAGATATCTTGCATGACTTGAGCCGCGCGCTCTGTCTCTACCCCTACGACGACGCGATCTGGGCGCATGAAATCGTCGATTGCTGCACCTTCGCGCAGAAACTCAGGGTTTGAAGCCACGTCGAATTCTAGACTTGGGGCAGTCTTGCGGATAATCGCTTCGACTTGGCGATTTGTCCCTACGGGAACGGTCGATTTGGTCACGACCACGACGTAGTGATCCAATGTTCTCGCAATTTCCTCAGCAGCGGCGAAGACATAGGTCAGATCGGCGTGGCCGTCACCTCGCCTCGTTGGGGTGCCAACAGCAATGAAAACGGCTTCGGCATCGGAGAGTGCGGCCCTTAAATCAGTGGTAAACGACAACCGTCCCGCGTCGACATTGCGCGCCATGAGCTGATCGAGCCCGGGCTCGTAAATCGGTACCTCGCCGCGTTCCAGCATGTCGATTTTTTCGGGTGCCTTGTCCACACAAACGACGTCGTGGCCGAAGTCCGAAAAGCAGACACCAGAGACGAGCCCCACATAACCGGTTCCGATCATTGCGATTTTCATTGACTAGCCCTTAGCCTTGCACGTTAGCGGCGGTGCTACAGCGTCCACGAAGTCAAAGCAACGCCAGCTTCTGCATAGTCAGGCAACCAAACTTGGCGAGTAGCTTGTCATGGACACCGATAACAACGTGTTCATTCCATAGGCATTCCGGCGCTAAATGCACTGTTGTGCGGCTTGTCAGTGCGCGAAACCACTAATCTAGCTAAGATGCTTAGGCATCTGGCTAGAATTCGAGCCGAATTGCAGCATGGTAAACACACGACGTTGAGTAACTTTCAACGCAAGCCCACCTCTGACCCGTTAGGTAAAGACGTGGCGATCCAAACGTCGCCCGGCAGGCGCTTCCTCCCATACTACGTCTGCCGGACGACGTCTTCGCCAAAGAACATTTGGGGCTCGAATTAGCGGCGCCACAGTTCAGCCTGGTGGAATGTCACTGACAAAAGCCGGCACATGATAGCCCGTTTGAACTGCATCGCGTGCAAGCAATCTTTGGTACCAGGCGCGCACGTTGGGAAACTGTGTTAGGTCTGCCTGATGCCATTCATAGCGCGACACCCACGGCCAAGTCGCGATGTCGGCGATTGAATACTCATCGCAGATGTATTCGCGCCCGTCCAAGCGGCGGTCCAGCACGCCATAGAGCCGATCTACCTCTCTTCGAAGGCGATCTTCGGTGTAGGGCGCTTTGCCCGGATTGTAGTGCAGATAAGCATGGGCCTGGCCACACATGGGCCCAAGGCCCGCCATCTGCCACATCAACCATTCCATGACCTCCGAGCGCTTCAGAGGATCAGTGGGGAGGAAAGACCCGTACTTGTCCGCCAAGTATATCAGGATCGCGCCTGACTCCATGACAGATTGGCCAGTGTCGTGGTCTACGATCACTGGGATTTTGTTGTTGGGCCCAATTGCAAGAAACTCGGGCGTCAACTGTTCGCCCTGGGTGAAATCGATCGGGAAGACATTGTATGGCGCGCCCAGTTCTTCGAGCATAATGGAAATCTTGCGGCCATTCGGGGTCGTCCAAGTGTAAAGATCGATCATTGGTCTGCTTCCTTTTGGGCCGCGTGGCCCTGTTGGTTTGCTTCGCTAAGCGTTTGCGTCGGTGTGAGCGCTTCGGGATCAACAATCATTTCGATCAAGTAGCCGTTCTTGGCATTGCGGGCGCGTTGAAGTGCAGCGGGAAAGTCCTCGGTTGCTGCAACGCGTTCGCCACCGATGCCAAAGGCGGCAGCATAGGCGACAAAATCGGGGTTGAAGAGATCCGTCGCAATGGTTCGATCCGGATGGTGGCGCTCTTGATGCATCCGGATGGTGCCCAGCATGCCGTTGTTGATCACGAGGTATATGATACCGAGATCATAGAGCCGCGCCGTGGCGAGCTCTTGCGCGCACATCATGAAGCAACCGTCGCCAGAAAAACTGATCACTGGTTGATCCGGGGAAGCGATCTTTGCCGCGACGGCCGCCGGCACACCGTAGCCCATTGAACCGCTCGTGGGAGCCAGTTGCGTACGATATGCCCGGTGCCGGTGAAAGCGATGCGGCCACACCGTATAGTTGCCTGCACCATTGGTAATTACAGTGTCTTTAGGCATTGCTTTGGTGATCTCAGCGACAACCGCACCCATGTTCAATGGGCCCGGTACATCCGTCACCTCTTGGAAGGTTTCGTAATCTGCGCGTTGCTCTTGCCTCCACTGTGCCCAGCGGGCTGCACCGGTTCCGTCCTCCAGGCTTTCGGCGGCATCAAAGAATGATGCAGCGTCGGACTGGACGCTGAGATGCGGATTGTAGACGTGGCCCAGGGCCTCTGAACCTGGATGTACGTGAACAAAAGCCATCTGTGGGTCCGGTATGTCGATCAATTCATAGCCTTGCGTTGTCATCTCACCCAATCGGGCGCCTATGACGACGAGCAGATCGACCTCATTGGAAATACGACGTCGGAGGCCAGGCAATGGAGCAATACCCAAGACCCCGACGTAGTTTGGGTGATCATTGTCGATATAGTCTTGGCACCGGAACGTAGTGGCCACCGGCAGGCCCAAACGCTCTGCAAATCGCGCGGCTTTCGAAGCGATCTCTTTGCTCCATCCTGGCCCGCCGATAAGAAGTAATGGTTTATCCGCCTGCTCCAAATGCGTGGCAAATGCGTCGATGTCACCCTGACGCGGTGCAGGAGCAGGCAAGCGCGTTGGCTGTAGATCAGCCACGCTCGCGTGCTCTTTGAGCATGTCCTCGGGAAGGGCCAGGACCACCGGGCCAGGACGCCCCGACAAGGCGGTCTTCCAGGCACGAGAAATGTACTCGGGGATGCGCGCAGGGTCGTTAATCTCCGCCACCCATTTCGCCATTTCACCGAATACTCGACGGTAGTCCATCTCCTGAAATGCCTCGCGGTCGACCATGTTCCGCGCCACCTGGCCGATTAGCACGATCATTGGTGTGCTATCCTGGAACGCGGTGTGAATGCCGTTTGACGCATTGGTTGCACCCGGGCCCCTGGTCACGGCGCATATGCCAGGCTTGCCAGTCATCTTGGCAAATGCATCGGCCATATTGGCTGCGGCCCCTTCCTGTCGGCAAACGACTGTCTTGATGCTGTCACGGTGATCGTGGAGGCCGTCCAAAAGATCGAGAAAGCTCTCACCGGGAACGCAAAACACGGCCTCAGCGCCCAGCACGTTTAGTTGGTCTGCTAGAATGTGGCCGCCAGGGCGAGGGGCTGGTGGTTGAGCCATGTCTTTTGCCTTTTGTCGCAGCCGCGGCAAGTGCGTGCCTTGGCGTGATGATTTCCCAAACACATAGCTCGTGGTTGGGTCTCTTAGGAAGCAGGCATTCGGGGGTGCCAGCCGATAGCTGCCACTTCGCAAAACGCTTACGCGGAGCCCCGACAGATCGGTGTATTCTCCAATGAAAAGGCCAATTTTGATCTCAATACGAAACTACGCTCGGGGCGGACCATGGCGGGATAAGGAGGCGCGGCCGCGTAAGCGAGGTTTCCGATGTGAAGACGTATCTTTGGGTGAAAATTGAAATACCATAGGATTTGAAGGTGATAGTCTCTCAATAGGTTCTTAAGGCCCGGGGCAAACCGCCCAGTGTCCCTGAGTGTGCGTAGGCGCATACAAAAGCGGCGAAATCCGCCGATTTTTTAGGGCTATAGCCCGCCTTGACACTTTTTCGGTGACGACTTTCGGCTAGGCAGATAACACACTCAAGTTAGTAACGGTGGATGTGGCTATGTCACTCGTAACGAATGGCGATTTTTCGGATGGGTTAAATGGGTGGACCGTTAGCGGCGCCGGCCCAACCTCTCCGACCTACGATTCAACCAACGAGAATGTGGTTTTCGGGACAGGAACAAACGATGTTCAGGACGGAGACCGACTGGAGCAGCAAGTTGCCCTGGTGCAGGGGCAAGAATACACACTGACGTTCAGCGCGTCAGAGCTCGGGAATACGTTCGGGCTTTTTGGCCTCAATGTCGAACTTGTGGACACTAACAACTCGTCAAACACGCAGTATCTTCAGTTTGTCTTTGTCGGAAACGATCAAACGAACGAAGTGAGCGTGACGTTTGTCTCTAATTTTGACGACCCTACTCTCCGCATAAGAGGGGCTTTTGGCGCCGGCGGCGTGAACTCTGCCTATATCATCGATGATGTTTTCATATCCTGCTTCGCCTCCGGGTGTCGGCTCAGTACCGATAGAGGTGAAATTGCCGTGGAGAAAATTGTCGAAGGTGACTTGTTGCTGACCCATCCAACGAAGAACGAGGGTGCGGTCTCACTTCAACCTGTTGTCCGAGTATTCAGGCGGCTCCTCACCAAAGAAGCGCTCAGTAAAAACCCAAAACTCAGACCTGTGCGGATTAAAGCTGGTGCGCTCGGAAACGGTACGCCGAAACGGGACATGCTGGTGTCTCGCCAACACCGGATACTTGTACAGTCCAAGATTGCAGAACGTATGTTTGGCAGGCATGAGGTGCTTGTTCCAGCGATTACTCTGACGTCGATGCCTGGGATCTACGTTGACCAGGAAATCACACAGGTTGAGTACTTCCATGTCCTTTTGGAACGCCACGATGTGATCTTTGCAGAGGGTGCGCTAACCGAAAGCTTGTTCGCAGGTCATAACACACTGAGGTCCCTGTCACCGGATGCCCAGAAGGAACTGCTGTGCCTGTTTCCGGAGCTTTCGAAACCCGCTTCTGCCCCTGAGGCAGCGCGCATGTTGCCTCCTGTTAAGCGGTGCAAGACATTGATTGCGCGCCATGCGCAGAACGTTAAGCCACTGCAGAGAAGTCATGATAACGCATCAAGCGTTGTGGAAGCCAAGCTGTAGATCCCGGTTTGCCTAGTCGGGTTGGTTGGCAATGACGTAGCAAGTTATTCGCCTCAGCGGCGGTAAGGCTCGCATCGCCACCAAATATAGTTAGGTTGTCCCCTCCCAGGCTTGGACAGCCGAAAGGCGTTAGTTTGATCACGACTGTTGATGGAATAGAATGATACCAGAGTTGCCCGACATACCGTTCAAAACGGGCATTCCGAAAACGATCTTCCAGATCTTCCTACAGGGCGGCGAGTTTCCTGAAGGGGTCGAGGAGAATATCCAGAACATTAAGTCTCTCAATCCTGACTGGGATTACGAAATCTATGACCTGGCGCGGGCAGAGGAATTCATAAAGGACCACTATGGACCTGACATTCTTGCGTATTTCCGCCGCATCGATCCCAGTTATCAGGCCGTCCGCGCTGATCTGCTGCGCTACCTTTTATGTTACGCGCTGGGCGGAGTTTATCTGGACCTAAAGTCGACAGTTACACGACCACTTTGTGAAATCGTTTTGCCCGAAGACGAATTCATTTTGACTCAATGGGCGGCCTTAAAAGACGTTTGGCCTAGGCCGGGGCAACACACAGAGGTGTGGCATATCAAAGGCGGCGAGTTCTGTAATTGGACCGTCATTTCGGCGAAGGGGCACCCTTTCCTGAAGGCTGTGATAGCTGCGTGTCTTGAGAACATAGACGCCTACCGACCTTTCAAAGATGGCGTGGGTCGCAAGGCTGTGTTTCGGTTGACCGGGCCCGTCGCTTATACTCTGGCCATTGATGCAATTCGCGACAGTCATCCTAATCGTATGGCCATATTGGAAGAAGATGGATTCGTGTTTTCGATCTATGGTGACGTTTTCCGGCACCGCAAGGTTATGGGGGCCCACTACGCAAACCAGTACAAACCCGTCATTGTACGACCCTTGTTGGAAGATGCTTTCACCAGGGCTTATTTCGGGTCGATCTATCCCTTATCGAAGCGCGTAAAAGACGCGCTTATAAAGGCGTTGCGCGTTCTAACGGGCAGCAAGTGAGAGCGACCCAATCTCCGTATTCTGAGCGACGACGAGCATGCTCTTCTTCATCAAGAACGATTAGGTCGCAACCTCGGGAATACGCTTCTTTGGGCAAAGGTCACATGCCGTTTTGAGCTCTCGTCTCATCGAAAGAGGACTCCATGTGACCTTGCGTAAATGTGGAAACGGCCACCGGAGTGAAGTAGGATGGCATATGTGTATGTTCATAGGTGGTTAATATGATTCGTTCCCTCATTTCGGCTGTTTTTTTGGCGACGCTCGCTACGGCGTCACACTCTGCAACGGTTACCAACGGTAGCTTCGAAGACATTGGTGCCGGCGCACTCAATGGCAATGGCTGGAACCACTTCTTGAATATTCCAGGATGGACAGGCGACCCGAACGTTGAGGTTCAGTCGAATTCCACGCTTGGCTCCTCAGTGAATACGCCGTTCGGCGACCGGTATGCTGAGCTAGATACCAACCAGGATGCTGGTATCTATCAGGACATTTTCCTTGATGCGGGCAAGTACATGCTGAACTTTTGGTACAGCCCCCGGGTCAACGCATCTCCGACGACAACTAACGACATGGACTATTCGATCAGTATGGGCGCCACGGACTTGCTGCTAGGTTCGATTAATGGCGCTCCGAATTTGGCGTACCAACATGGCGTTTTCACAGAAGTTACTGGCCGCTTCGCTGTAGAGTCTGCAGGCCTTGTGAGGTTGGCGTTCAGTGCGAACGGCGGGTCGTTTTATAACGGCTGCGGTAATTGCGGCGCGTTAATCGACAACGTCAGCATTTCTGCAGTACCACTTCCTGCTGCAGGTTGGATGTTGTTGGCTGGTTTTGGCGGTCTCGTCGCTATGCGTCGGCGTAGCAAGAGCTAGGAACACTGCTCTAACTTTACCCCCGACGTCGGTTTCTTGCCCATGCGGGAAGAAAGCTGCTTGGCCATTTGGCAAGCGCTAAAGCCCGCCGAAGTGTTCTCATTGAACAGAGGTATTACGACGCTAGTGCGCGTACCTTACAGCAGATCTACAGCTCATTACTGCGGTGCGGGCTATTGATCGAAAAGGCAAAAACGCTAGGCGCACATTTGAAACGGATGGGCGGAACGCCTTCGCATTTTTTACCCGTCAAACCCCGTTGACGCCAGTCCACTCGGAATGGCCACGGGCATTCAGCATTGATGACATGCGATACATTCCATCGCTCCAGTGCAGCAGTGCGGTCGAGGTGTAGGGAGAAGTTGCCAAAACTCCATTGCTCAATAGCCTAGTGGTAAATGTTCCAAGCCAAGTTCCGTCGTTGCAATCCTCGACGCTGACCGCGCTACGGTCCACTAGGTCGAGGTTCATTGCATCCATGGCGTGCAAATATAGGTTGAAGTTGGCTTCGGTTTCTTGTCGTGAAGACAAGACGACCACGCCAGTTTTTGTAACGAGCGAAAAAGGTCTGATCAGCCTTTCTATCCAGAGCTCAAAATCCCGTTCTATAAAACAGACGGAAATATCCTCCAGAAAACTGTCGAATGCCTCACCCATACTATGAACCTACCAAATGAAGTCATCGCGACAAGTAGGCAGCAGTCGGCGCTAGCGCATCCATCCTTATCCAAAAGTGAATTTGGTGCACCTGCATGGTGCACGCACCGCAAGTGAGTGATGGAAAAGCAAGCGTGATGATCAAATGTCTCGGCGGAAAAAGGGCTGGTGTGTTTGGTGGAGCCTAGGGGAGTCGAACCCCTGACCTCTTGCATGCCATGCAAGCGCTCTCCCAACTGAGCTAAGGCCCCATAAGTCCGGCCCTGTTAGACAAGGGCCGTAACGTGTTCAAGCAAAATCCGCAGCGAAATGCGCGGCATGCGTTGCGAATTAGTCTTCGCTTTCCTCGGCGGGGACGTCCGCGAGTTCGTCGAGCGACACGTTCTGGTCTTCGTCGTCGTCATCGAGCACATCATCGCCCAGATCGACGTCCACGTCGCTGTCGTCCTCCTCGTCGTCGAGCACCATATCTTCATCCTCGGAGGCGGTCTCTTTCAGCTTCTTGGTCTGGGCGTCTTCGGCGTCTGCGACCATCGTGCGGCCCTTGCCGCTGTCGACGGTAACTGTCTCGCCCGTGTACGGGCTCACGATTGGGTCACGGCCCATATCGTAGAAACGCTTGCCAGTGGTGGGGCACAGGCGTTTTACACCCCATTCTTCCTTGGGCATCGGCGGGTCCTTTTTGAACAAAGGTGGTCAATCAATTCGGGCCTGCTGCCACAGGGGTTCGCGCAAGTCAAACCCTTGGCCGCCCGGTCGGGTTCATATGGAACAGTAGACACCATCTTGCAAGGGCACAGGAGCCTTTCGCGCGGCGTCACGGCGGGTCATAGTGGCCCAAACAGGGGTAGGATAATGGCAGAGCGGCACATCCTTGCGGGAGACCCGCCTATCGAGGTGGAGCTGCGCGAAAATTCGCAGGCGCGGCGTTTAACGCTGCGCGTGGCATCCCGCGATGGGCGCGTGACGTTGACCATGCCCCGTGGCACGCGGGTTGCAACGGCGCTTGATTTCGCACAAGAGAGGCGCGGGTGGTTGCTCAAGCACCTGAGCCGCGTAGCACCCGAGGAACGCGTTGAAATTGGCGGTGACATCCCCATCGAAGGCCGGATGCTAAAGGTTCTAGTGGGCGAAGGACGTGCACCCGAGGTGACCGAAGATGCGTTCCTCGTACCGAAACGGGCGGCGGCGACGCCGGGTCGCGCGGTGACTGCATTTCTGAAGCTGCGCGCACGTGACCGCCTCACCGAGGCTTCCGATCGCTATGCTGCGGCCCTGCGACGCCGATATAGCCGGATTACGCTTCGCGACACTCGCACGCGGTGGGGCTCGTGTTCCAGTGCCGGGGCGCTGATGTATTCATGGCGGCTGGCCATGGCTCCGCCGGCTGTGCTGGACTACGTCGCCGCGCACGAGGTCGCACATCTCGTCGAGATGAACCACTCCCCAGCATTCTGGGCGAATGTCGCGCGGATTTGCCCCGACTATGAGATCCACCGGCGGTGGTTGCGCGATAACGGGACGGCCCTCCAGAGGATCGTTCTGGACTGAGGTCCGGGTTTGTGATCACAGTCGCCCCATGTTGATCACACCGCGTCCCGACGTTCCCGGCACCGCCGCCCATGACAAAGTCTACCGCGCCCTCAGGGCCCGCATCATGCATGGTGAACTGTCTCCGGGCGAGGCCCTGACGCTGCGTGGTATCGCCAAGGAATTCGACGTCTCAATGACCCCCGCGCGGGAGGCCTTGCGACGTCTCACGGCAGAAGGCGCGCTGTCGCTATCCGCCTCTGGCCGCGTATCGACACCCGAGTTAACTAATGAGCGGATTGAAGAACTCGCCTCGCTGAGGGCGCTTCTGGAGACGGAATTGGCCTCGCGTGCCCTTCCCAGGGCGCATATGGCACTCGTAGAGCGGTTGCAGACGATCAATGGGACCATTGGGCAGGCCATCGCGCGCAAGGATGCTGTGGGCTACATCCGAACCAACCTCGAATTTCATCGCGCGCTCTACCTGCGTGCCCAGGCACCCGCCATGCTGGCTATGGCTGAAACTGTCTGGCTTCAGCTTGGACCCACGATGCGGGCGCTCTACGGCAAACTGGGCCGCACCGAGGGGCCGGTGCAGCACAGGATGATACTGGCTGCGCTCAAGGCGGGGGATGAGCCCGGACTACGGGTGGCAGTCCGGGCGGATGTTACTCAGGGGCTGAGGATGCTCGCGACCTAGCTGTGGATCGGGCCATCGCCGCAGGCTAGCGCCGCTTCGCGAACGGCCTCGGAGTAGGTCGGGTGCGCGTGGCAGGTGCGGGCGAGGTCTTCGGCGGCGGCGCCGAACTCCATCGCGACGCAGATCTCATGGATCAGATCGCCAGCCATCGGGCCGACGATATGGGCCCCTAGAATGCGGTCCGTCTGGGCGTCAGCGAGGATCTTCACGAACCCGTCGGCGGCGAAGTTGGCCTTGGCGCGGCCGTTGCCCATGAAGGAGAACTTGCCGACCTTGTAGGCGCGCCCTGCGTCTTTGAGGCTCTCCTCGGTCTCGCCGACATTGGCGACCTCGGGGTGCGTGTAGATCACGCCGGGGATCACGCCGTAATTCACGTGCCCGGCCTGTCCCGCGATGGTCTCGGCGGCGGCCATGCCTTCGTCCTCGGCCTTGTGGGCCAGCATGGGGCCGGCGATGGCGTCGCCGATGGCGTAGATGCCGTCCACATTGGTGCGCCAGTGGGCGTCGGTTTCGATCTGTCCGCGTTCAGAAACCTTCACGCCGAGTGCTTCGAGGCCCAGCCCGTCAGTGTAGGGTTTGCGACCCGTAGCGACGAGGACGACATCCGCATCGATGACGTGTTCGCTGTCGTCCTTGCGCAGTTTGTAGGTGACTTTCGCTTTGGTCTTGGTGGCGTCGACCTTCTGGACAGCGGCGCCCAGAGTGAAGCTAAGCCCCTGCTTTGTCAGCAATTTCTGGAACTGTCGTGCGATCTCGGCATCCATGCCGGGGGTGATGGCGTCCAGAAACTCGACCACGTGCACCTCGGTGCCAAGGCGCGTGTAGACGGACCCGAGCTCGAGACCGATAACACCGGCCCCGATCACCACCATTTTCTTGGGGATCTTGCCGAGCTCAAGCGCGCCGGTGGAGGTCACCACGACCTTTTCGTCGATCTCGATACCGGGCAGCGACGCGGCCTCGGAGCCCGAGGCGATGACGATATTCTTGGCCTCGTGGACCTCCTCGCCGACCTGAACCTTGCCCTTTTCAGGGATCGAAGCCCAGCCCTTGATCCAGTCTATCTTATTCTTTTTGAATAGGAATTCGACGCCCGCCGTGTTCTGGCCGATCACCTTGTCCTTGTAGGACAGCATCTGTTTCCAATCGACGGAGGGGCTTTTGCCCTTCAGGCCCATTTCGGCAAAGTTATGCTCTGCTTCATGCAATTGATGCGAGGCGTGGAGCAGTGCCTTGGACGGGATACAGCCCACGTTGAGGCAGGTCCCGCCCAGGGTCTCGCGGCCCTCGACACAGGCCGTTTTCAGGCCCAGCTGCGCGCAGCGGATGGCGCATACATATCCGCCGGGGCCGGAGCCGATTACGATTACATCATAGGAAGCCATGGGTCATTTCCTCGTTCTTTGGAGGGCGATTCGAAGTGCAAAACGGTCCGAAAACGGCGTGCCAGAATCCGTACAGAAACTGTACAGAACCTGTATGGAAAACGTATGGCCACGAATCCGGGCCATTTGACGCTTTTATGTGCGTCAGCGCACCGTCCACGAATTGGTTTACGGGTGGTTGCCGGAGCGGCCGTAAGTACTTTTGAAACAAAGAAGGGGTGGCAACGCGCCTCGAACCGCGCCCTCCGTTTCGGGACGGCCTAGACCGGGTCAGGGTCGATGCGTGTTCCTGTGGCATGGCGTGGCCGGGCGTCGCGTGGGTCATTGGTACGCCTCCGCAGATCGGAGACCATGTGCACCGCCCCGCAGATCGCCACGAAGGCGAAGATGGCCGAGAGTAGGTTTGCGATATTTGCCGCCTGAAATCCGCCCTGAAACGCGCGAATGAGGTCGAAGGCTTCGAGCCCCGCCATCGGCACCAGCCCGATCACCATCCTCCGTTGGACGGCAAAGACGCAAAATCCCAGCACGGCGCATTCGGCCATGAGCCCCTCGGAGGTCGCGTGCAGATAGGGCGTGAGGATCGGCAGGTAGAGTAGCACCAGAAGCTGCGCTCCACGGATGCCCAGCTGCCATGCCATCGCGTTCAAAGCGAGATTCAACGGTCGTTCCTTTAGTCGTAAAGCGCTGTCGCGCTTCCTGCCTAAAGTGGGTGAGTGACCGTCCGGAGCAGGGGTGGGTGATTAGGTCGAGAGATGAACCCAAGTTTGCGTGAGAGCAAGAGGATTTTGCAGGTGCAGCATAAAGGGCCCGCGCCGGGCAAGCATCGAGGACGAAACCTTCTGGTTTTTGGGCGCGGGAGCGATCTTGCATGGCTTCCTCTTGGGCGGTGGGCTGAAGCCCACCCTACTTCTTGGGGTGGGCTACCGCGCTTGGCTGTGGCTAGGCCGTAGGGTGCGCTGTGCGCACCGTCATAGGTCCATCAACAGACGCCGTGGGTCCTCCAGCGCTTCCTTGACGCGCACGAGGAAGGTCACGGCGCCTTTGCCGTCGACGATGCGGTGGTCGTAGCTGAGCGCCAGATACATCATCGGGCGGATCACGATTTCACCGTTCACGACCATGGGCCGTTCCTGGATTTTGTGCATGCCGAGGATACCCGATTGCGGCGGGTTCAGGATCGGCGAGGACATCAGCGAGCCGTAGACGCCGCCGTTCGAGATCGTGAAGGTGCCGCCCTGCATTTCGGCCATGCTGAGCTTGCCGTCGCGGGCGCGTTTGCCCTTCTCGGCGATCGCCTTCTCGATCTCGGCAAACGACATGCGGTCGGCATCGCGGATCACCGGCACGACAAGGCCCTGGGGCGTGCCCGCGGCGACGCCCATGTGCACGAAGTTCTTATAGACAATGTCAGTGCCGTCG